>JBBRDQ010000016.1:0-46547 GCA_038203695.1 Chitinophagales bacterium | reverse complement strand
TAACAATAGGAAAAGAAAGACGGTGTTTTTCATGTGTATAGATTTTTGCCGCAAGATGTGGGCAGGAGTATGCGCTATCCAATAGCGCAACACCGTGGCCGTGTCGGCTTAACATAGTTTAACCTATTTAGCCCCGACCTTAGGATATTTTTTTAATTAAATTATTGATAATGAAATAATTAGACGTATGTTAAAATAGTATTGTAAAATCTGCTTAAGGAACTTTAACAAACGCAACCCAGCGTATTTAGCACGAATTTTCAATTACGGCCCAATTACGAATCAGAACTTTTATCTTTGACCCATGCGCCGTACCATACCAACCGTTGAAGAATTCGTACAAGGCATTCGCAACGGCAACCGTGCGGTGCTGGGCCAGGCTATCACACTGATAGAAAGCGCGCGCCCCGAACATCAAGCCCACGCACAATTGGTGATCGCACAATTGTTAACCGAAAAGACACCCGCTTCACCAACCTTGCGTATTGGCGTTTCCGGCGCACCCGGGGCGGGTAAAAGCACACTGATTGAAGCCTTGGGTATGTTCCTCGTGGAACAATGCCATCGCGTGGCCGTCCTGGCCATCGATCCGAGCAGCGCCGTCAGCCGCGGCAGTATTCTCGGCGATAAAACCCGAATGGAACGACTTTCCATGCAGGAATTGGCATTTATCCGGCCTTCACCGGCGGGTGAATCACTGGGCGGTGTAGCGCGAAAAACCCGGGAAACTATTTTGCTGGTGGAAGCGGCCGGCTATGACACGGTTTTAGTGGAAACGGTCGGGGTAGGCCAATCTGAAATTGCGGTGCACAGTATGACCGATTTGTTTTTACTACTCTTACTGCCCGGAGCGGGCGACGAGTTGCAAGGCATCAAACGCGGCATTGTAGAAATGGCCGATATTCTGGCGGTCAATAAAGCCGATGGCGACCGTATGCCACTGGCGCAGCAGGCGCGTATTCATTATGCGAGCGCCACCCATTTACTGCCGGCCAAAGCAAGCGGCTGGGCACCTAAAGTCCTGCTTTGCAGCGCACAGGATGGAACAGGCATTGCAGAACTTTGGCAAGCCACTCAAGATTACCAGCAAATGACCCTGAAAAGCGGCTTTTTTGTGGAAAACCGGCAGCAGCAAGCCCATTATTGGCTGCAGGAAGCACTGCAAGCGGGGCTGCGGGAACGTTTTTTCCAACATCCTGCGGTGCGCGAACGACTGGCGGCACTAGAGCAAGATGTACAGCATGGGAAAATTTCGCCTTTTGCAGCGGCGGAAGCCATTCTGGCGGCTTTTAAATAGGGCAATAACCATACGCAATAAGTGATTAGCCTATCGCAATTCCAGCAAAGCCACATTTTCGATGTGATGCGTGTGGGGGAACATATCCACCGGCTGCGCTTTCAAGGTGTTATATTTTTCGGAAAGCAATTGTAGATCACGGCCCTGCGTAGCCGGGTTGCAACTCACATAAACGATGCGTGGAGCGGCCAGATCCAATAAAAAACGCACGGCCTTTTCGTGCATACCGGCGCGCGGCGGGTCAGTAATTACTACGTCGGGTTTTCCGTGGCGCACTGCAAATTCCGGCGAAAGCACATTTTTTACGTCGCCGGCATAAAAAGTGGCATTTTGAATATCGTTCAGCCGCATATTTTCGAGGGCATCGGCAATCGCTTCCGGCACTTCTTCAATGCCGACTACCTGGCGGCATTGCCGAGCGAGGTATAAAGCGATACTGCCGGTTCCAGTATACAGGTCATAGACATTTTCTGTTCCGGTCAACCCTGCAAACTGGGCAGTGACATCATACAGATTTTTGCCCTGCACTGTATTGGTTTGAAAAAAGGATTTTGGGCCGATTTTAAAGCGCAAATCACCCATTTTCTCTTCTACGTAGCCTTTTCCGTAATAAGGAATCATATTGAGGTCGAAGAGCGAATCATTCAACTTCGTATTAACACAATACACCAGCGTAGTCAATTGGTTGCGGAAACGATCTAGAATGGCATCGAGCAATTTTTGAATCGCCTCCGGATTGTTTTTGGCGACGCTCACAATGAGCATCAATTCACCCGTAGTAGTAAGACGCACCAACAGATTGCGCATAAAACCGGTATGGCGGCGCATATCGTAGAAATCCAGGCCCTGTTCCAGTACGATTTCGCGGATGGTATTGCGCAATTCATTGGATGGATCGCTTTGCAGCCAGCACTTTTCAATGTCGATAATTTTATCAAAAAAACCAGCGCGGTGAAAACCCAGGGCATGATCGGCATCAATGTCCGGGTTTCCGATATCTTCTTTCATCAGCCAGCGTTTATTGCTGAAGCCGAATTCGAGTTTATTGCGGTAATAGGTTGTTTCCGGGGCACCGATAATTGGCAGAAATTCACCGACGGAAACCTTTCCAATGCGCAACAGCGCGTCTTCCACGACTTGTTGTTTGTGCAGGAGTTGCGTTTCATAAGCCAGATTTTGCCATTTACATCCGCCACACACGGAAAAATGCTGACAAAATGCTTCTACCCGATCCGGAGAAGGCGTTACAATACGCTCTACCGTACCTTCGGCAAAACCTGATTTTTTCTTTTGCACAAATACATCCACCACATCACCCGGAACCGCGCCTTCCACAAATACCGTTAGTCCATCTTCGCTACGGCCCACGCCCTTACCGCGGTCGGCGATGCCATGTATTGCCACATTGGGCAGAATGAGAATTCTTTTTGCCATAAAATACCTTGGATATGGTTTTCCGGTTTGATTTCGCCGCAAAAGTAGGTTGTAAAAATGGTTTTCCGGCTATCATGCAAACAACGTGTGCAATCGGAATATTAGTGATTTATAACATCGAATGCGCTTCCGCTGTGTCGAAGTCCGCCTGAACCCCTACCTTTGCCGCGCATAATTTCACAAACCGCCCACTCCGTTCGTATGGAGTACGGGCACCCGCCTTTCGTCTTGGTGGGCTAAACAACTCTTTTCTAATGATAAACATCACATTTCCCGACGGCAACATTCGTCAGTATGCCGCCGGAACCACCGCCCTCGATGTGGCAAAGTCCATCAGCGAGGGCCTTGCCCGCGTTGTCCTGGCGGCATCCATCAACGGCGAGGTATCCGATTTGTCGCGCTCCATCAATACCGACGCGACCATCAATTTCCACAAATGGGAAGACAAGGAAGGCAAAAAAACCTACTGGCACTCTTCCGCGCATTTGCTGGCAGAGGCATTGGAGGCATTGTATCCCGGCACTAAATTCGGGATCGGGCCAGCCATCGACAACGGCTTTTACTACGATATCGACACCGGCGACCGGCCGTTAACGCCAGCCGATATCCCCGCGATCGAGCAGAAAATGCTGGAATTGGCGCGGCAGAAAAACACCTATAACCGTACCGAAGTATCCAAAGCCGATGCGATCAAGTATTTCACCGAAAAAAACGATGAATACAAACTCGAATTGCTGGAAGGATTGGAGGATGGCAGCATCACCTTTTACCAGCAAGGCAATTTTGTTGATCTGTGTAAAGGCCCGCATATTCCCAGCACGGAATCTATCAAGGCCGTAAAAATCATGAATCTCGCCGGTGCATACTGGCGCGGTGATGAAAAACGCAAGCAATTAACCCGTGTGTACGCAATTACTTTTCCGAAGCAAAAAGAACTGGAAGAGTATCTCGTGCTGCTGGAGGAAGCGAAAAAGCGCGACCACCGCAAACTCGGTCAGGAACTTGAATTATTTATGTTTTCGGAAAAAGTGGGTGCCGGTTTACCACTCTGGTTGCCCAAAGGCACGGCTGTCCGACAGCGTCTGGAAGATTTTCTGAAAAAAGAACAGATCAAACGCGGTTACCAACCGGTAATTACGCCGCATATCGGGTCCAAAAAATTATACATTACATCGGGTCACTGGGAAAAATTCGGTTCGGATTCCTTTCAGCCGATTTTCACGCCGCAGGAAGGCGAAGAGTTTTTGCTCAAACCCATGAATTGCCCGCACCACTGTGAGATCTACGGCTATCGCCCACGTTCATACCGGGAACTGCCGGTGCGGATTGCTGAATTTGGGACCGTTTACCGCTATGAGCAATCGGGTGAATTGCACGGCCTGACCCGCGTTCGTGGATTTACGCAGGATGATGCGCATATTTTCTGTACCGAGGATCAATTGAAAGAAGAATTTCTGGGCGTATTGGAATTGACGCGTTTTGTGCTGCAAAAATTGGGTTTTGAAAAATTCACAGCCCAAATCAGTCTGCGCGACCCGGAGAACAAAGCAAAATACATCGGTACCGACGAAAACTGGCGCAAAGCCGAACAAGCGATCATCGATGCTGCGGCGGAAGCTGGCCTTGCGACCACTACGGAATTGGGTGAAGCGGCCTTTTATGGTCCGAAACTCGACTTTATGGTCAAAGATGCGCTCGGCCGCTCCTGGCAGTTGGGTACGATCCAAGTGGATTACAACCTGCCGGAACGTTTCAACCTGCATTACATTGGGGCCGACAATGCAGAACACCGTCCGGTAATGATCCACCGGGCGCCCTTCGGTTCGATGGAGCGTTTTATGGGCGTTTTGATTGAAAACTGTGCCGGTAAATTCCCGCTGTGGCTTTCACCGGAGCAATTTGCCATCCTGCCGGTATCCGATAAATTTGTGGAGTATTCGTACCAGGTCAAACAACAACTGGAAGCCGCTGACCTGCGCGGTTTTGTAGATGATCGCAACGAAACGATCGGCCGTAAAATCCGCGATAATGAATTGAAGCGCATTCCATTTTTGCTCGTTGTCGGTGAAAAAGAACAGGAAGCCGGCACCGTAGCCGTACGTAAACAAGGGGAAGGCGACCAAGGCGCATTGTCGGTTGATGCATTTGCTGAGTTGGTAAATTCGATGTTGTAAGTAAATGGGGAACGATATTTTGCAAATATCAACCTTTGAAATAGCCGCCCGGTGCACAGATACGTGTGTCGGGCGGTTTTGTTTTGCATTAGCAGTATCTTTGGAGAGCAAAAGCAATTTTTATAGCCGTGAGCACATTTAAGGAACTTAAACAGCGCAAAATGAAAGGTGGATTATTAGTTTTCCTGGTAAGTTATCTGGCCTGCTCACTGAGTGCGCAGAAAATCACGACCATTAGCAGTAAATGGGGTGATTCATTTGTAGAATGGGAGATTTTTACAACCACACCGGATACCACAGCCGTGAGCGAAGATCCGGATATAGCACCCGAACCACCCGAAGAAGAACTAGCCGGCGAAATGAAACTGCGTTGGCTCAACGTCCGCGATGACTGGTCGGAATGGGACTATCGTATCGGCGATGAACAGGGCATCATCAAGCAAAAATGGAAAGACGACATTACCCAGTGGGAATTGCGCAGTTTTTCCGGTAATATCGTCACCATGCGGACCGCCTGGGGTAGAGACCCGACCGAATGGCGGGTGACTGACAATACAGTTACACTGAGCTTGAAAAGTCGATACACGTCGCAACTGGACGAATGGCTAGTGCAAGATGCAACGCGCGGGAAATTCTACATCTATACCCTGCGCACCGGCGACCCACGCGACTGGGCAGTGGAAGACGATCTCGATGAGACGGTAACGACCTCGATGAAATTGGCGATGTTGTTTTTGACTACGTTTATCACTACGCCGAAGGAGTAAATTAAAATACCCTACCACTTGATTTTTCAAAACCAACTTTTATGTCACGTTTTCTACCCTTTTTCACCGCATTGGCCATGTTATCCGCTTGTGCCACCCCGCCTAAAACCACTGCTCCCACCCTCGTAATCTACAACGCTATTCTCTTTACTGCGGATAGCGTGCGCACCGACGCAACCGCGATTGCCGTGATAGATGATCGCATTCTGGCACTCGGCACCGATGCAGCCATGCGCGCTTTGGCCAATGAAAAAACGCAGTTGCTGGATGCGCAGGGCGCATTTGTCATGCCTGGTTTTATTGAAGGACATGGCCACTTTGCCAGTTTGGGGAAGAGTCTGGTAAATGTTAACTTAATGAATACCCACAGTTGGGAGGAAATAGTACGCATGGTCGCGGCCAAAGTACAAGATACGCCGCAAGATGCCTGGATCGAAGGGCGCGGCTGGCACCAGGAAAAATGGAACGTTTCGCCCGGCCGCACCGTAAATGGATATCCTTACCATGATTTATTAAGTGAAATCTCGCCCAATAATCCGGTCGTCCTGTATCACGCGAGTGGACATGGATTGATCGCTAATGCCAAAGCCATAGAATTGGCTGGCATCAATGCAGAAACACCCAATCCGGTGGGCGGAAGAATTGTGCGCGATCCGCGCGGTAATCTGACCGGCGTTTTTGAAGAAAATGCCATGGAATTGATTGAAAGACCTTTTACAAGTTGGAAAAACCAACGCCCGGAGGCAGAACGCCAAAAAGATTTTGATGCGAATATCGGTCTTGCGACACAAGAATGCCTGATGCGCGGGATCACTTCTTTTCAGGACGCCGGCAGCGATTTCTGGGAACTGGCACAATACCGCCGCCTGGCCGAATCTAATACACTACGGTTGCGGCTTTGGGCGATGCTTTTACAACCCAAACCATCGGAATTTCCTAAGCTCGATCAATTCCCACAAATCGGTCTTGGTAATGGCCATTTTACGTGCCGGGCCGTTAAGGCTTACTTGGACGGTGCTTTGGGTTCTTATGGCGCGTGGTTGCTCGCACCCTATACCGATAAACCGGATTCTTACGGACAAAATACTACGCCAGTCGATACGATTGCTGCACTGGCTACGCAATGTAAACAACACAATCTGCAATGTTGTGTCCATGCGATCGGCGATCGCGGAAACCGCGAAGTGCTGAATATTTTTGCCCAAATGGGGCTTGGCGCCGACGCTCGCTGGCGGATTGAACATTCCCAACATCTTGATCCACTGGATATTCCACGCTTTCGCCAATTAGGGGTGATCGCCTCCATGCAAGCCATTCACTGTACCAGTGATGCACCGTTTGTAATAAAGCGTCTGGGTTTGGAACGCGCTCGTACCGGCGCCTATGCCTGGCGCAATCTGCTCAATGCCGGTGCGCACCTGGCTAATGGTACCGATACACCGGTAGAAGATGTAAATCCACTGCCGTGCCTGTATGCAGCAGTGACCCGCCAATCCGCCAGCGGTGGGCCTGCTTTTTTCGCGGAACAATGCATGACCCGGGAAGAAGCACTATTATCCTATACAATCTGGAATGCGTACGCTGCTTTTGAAGACCAAGAGAAGGGAACATTGACCCCTGGAAAGTATGCAGATATAGTCATTCTATCCAACAATCTGCTGACATGCCCCCCGGAAAACATCTTGAAAACCCAGGTTTTGAAAACAATTGTAGGGGGAAAAGTGCTTTTCAGCCGATAATTTGCACAAATTCAGCCGATTGCGAGAATTTATACTAAAACGTGGCGGATGTTTCAATGGAAAATCTACCTTTGCTCGAGACATTTCACACCAATTTTTTAACAAAACAATTCAGACAGGTGGAATACGGGAAATTCAATCGAGATGATAATAAAGAGCGCGGGGATAACCGTGACCGTCCGAACGATCAGGAACGTGGCAGCGGCGGTGGTTTTAACCGCGACCGTCCGAATGATCGGGATCGCAATAGTGGCGGCGGCGGCTTCAACCGCGACCGTCCGAATGACCGCGATCGCAGCAGCGGTGGCGGCTTCAATCGCGAGCGTTCCAATGACCGGGATCGCAGTAGCGGTGGCGGCGGTGGTTTTAATCGTGGCGGCGGCGGCGACCGTGGCGGTGGTTTTAACCGTGGCGGCGGCAATGATCGCGGCGGCGGCGGTGGTTTTAATCGTGGTGGCAGCGGCGACCGGGGTGGTGGTTTCAACCGGGATAACCGGGAAGGCCGCGAAGAAGAAGAGAGCGTTTTCTCCAAACGCGTACGCGCAGGTAAACGCCGTACCTACTTTTTCGACGTGAAAAAAACCAAAGGTGAGGACTACTTTATTACCATCACGGAAAGTACCCGTCGCGAAGATGGATTTGGCTACAAACGCCATAAACTCTTCCTGTATAAAGAAGATTTTAATCGTTTTGCCGCTTCCCTCAATGAAGTAGTGGAACATGTTAAAAAAGACCTGATGCCAGACTTCGACTACGAAGAATTTGACCGTCGTCAGGCCGAATGGGAAGCGCAAAATCGCGATTCAGAAGATGGTGAAGAACGTAGCACCGGTGGTTTTGAACGCAATGAAGCTGGAGATGACGAGGATGAAAATGAAGTTAAACCAAAGAATCAGGCAGCGGAAAAAGAAAAAGAGAAAGAAAAAGACGAAGACGATGTGGAATGGTAATTCCCTTCGATTGTAAAATATAAGTAAGAGCCATTCCGACCATCGGACTGGCTCTTATGTTTTTGTATCATCTGGTATGGCAAGTTATTTTAGTCGGTTCCTAAAAGTTTTCGCCAGACCCATTACTTTTGCCCGCAAATTAATTTCGAAAATTTTCTCCAATGGCAGATTTTTCAAAACTTACAGAATTAGCGGTGCAGGTGCGCCGTGATATTCTGCGTATGGTATTCAACGCACAAAGCGGGCACCCAGGAGGATCGCTCGGCTGTGTAGAATTTTTTGTAGCATTATATGGCAATGTGCTGAAACACAGTCCAAAACCTTTCAAAATGGAGGGCAAAAACCAGGACTTGTTTTTTCTTTCCAACGGGCATATTTCTCCGGTCTGGTACAGTGTACTGGCGCGAACCGGCTACTTTCCGATGGAAGAAATGAGTACGTTTCGTAAAATAAATTCCCGGTTGCAAGGTCACCCGACTACGCACGAAGGATTGCCGGGTATTCGTATTTCTTCCGGTTCGCTAGGCCAGGGCATTTCAGTGGCAGTCGGAGCGGCTTTAGGCAAAAGATTGGACGGTGATAAACGCTGGGTGTTTTGCCTTACGGGTGACGGCGAATTGGATGAAGGCCAAAACTGGGAAGCCATTATGTCGGCTGCGCACCATAAAGTAGACAATCTTATTGTCACAGTAGACTGGAACGGACAGCAAATCGATGGCCCAACCGATCAGGTAATGTCGCTCAATAGTCTTCCGGCCAAATGGAAAGCGTTCGGTTGGGATGTACTGATTCTGGAAGAAGGTAATGACCTGGCTTCCGTGATTGCGATGTTGCGCAAGGCAAAACGTCGGACTGGTAAAGGCAAACCGGTGGTTATTCTGATGAAAACCCAAATGGGCTATGGCATCGACTATATGGTCGGCACACACAAATGGCATGGTAAATCTCCTAATCAGGAGCAGCTTGATCTCGGTATGGCGCAGGTCGTATTGACCAAACTCGGCGATTTTTAACCACAGTCCAATCTCAATTTATTTTTTCAACACAAACTTCCGGACACAAGTCCATTTAATGCTATGAATATCAACGATATAATATCGACCGAAACCAAGGCCACTCGCGACGGTTTTGGTCAGGGTCTCCTGGAGGCCGGACATGCAAATCCGAATATTGTCGGTCTTACGGCAGACTTGATCGAATCACTGCAGATGCAGCACTTTAAAGCAGCCTATCCCGAGCGTTTTTTTGAACTGGGTATTGCCGAAGCCAATATGATGGGCATTGCTGCAGGGTTATCTATTTCCGGCAAAATTCCCTTCACCGGTACATTTGCTAATTTTAGTACGGGGCGCGTATACGACCAGATTCGCCAGAGTATCGCCTACTCGCATAAAAATGTAAAAATCTGCGCTTCGCATGCCGGTCTTACCTTGGGCGAAGATGGCGCTACGCACCAAATACTGGAAGATATCGGGATGATGCGGATGTTACCTGGCATGGTCGTGATCAATCCTTGCGATTATAATCAAACCAAGGCTGCCACCCTGGCAATTGCAGAATATTACGGTCCTGTTTACCTGCGTTTCGGTCGTCCGGCGTGGCCCGTTTTTACCGATCCAACCAAAAAATTCAAAATCGGCAAAGCACTACAGCTGTCTTCGGGTAAAGACGTGAGTATTTTCGCCACCGGTCACCTGGTCTGGACCTGCATTGAAGCCGCCAAAGAATTGACGGCCCAGGGTATTTCCTGCGAAGTTATCAATATCCACACGATAAAACCACTGGACGAAGAAGCCATTCTGGATTCCGTAAGCAAAACCCGGGCAGTAGTCGTGGCGGAAGAACACCAGCGTAACGGCGGTTTGGGCGACGCAATTGCCAATCTGCTGGTACAAAAAATGCCGGTTCCAATGGAGTATGTCGGCGTAAAAGACAGTTTCGGAGAAAGCGGCAAACCGCTGGATTTGCTGGAAAAGTACGGCCTTGGGAAAAAAGACGTGCTTTGGGCGGTAAAAGACGTGTTAGATCGCAAAGGTTGAGTGTAGTTGTTTTCCGAAACATCGAAAATAACAACCGATTACAGCCATGCAAACAAATCGCCGCACTAAAATTTTTAATGATCCTGTCTATGGCTTCGTCTCGGTGCCGCACGGTTTGTTACTCCAATTAATTGATCATCCCTATTTTCAGCGTTTGCGGCGGATCCGGCAGCTCGGACTCACGTCCTATGTGTATCCGGGGGCCCTGCATACCCGTTTTCACCACGCGTTAGGGGCGCTTCACCTGATGCAGGAGGCGATTGAAACCTTGCGTTTCAAAGAGGTCGTTATTTCAGATGCCGAAGCGGAAGCCGTATGTGCGGCAATTTTATTGCATGATATCGGCCATGGGCCTTTTTCACACGCGCTCGAACACACCTTGGTCGACCGCCACCATGAGGAGTTGTCTATTTTATTTATGGATGACTTAAATCGCCAGTTCGAAGGACAATTGACCCTGGCGATTGAAATTTTTACCAATAAATACAGCAAAAAATTCCTGCATCAACTCGTATCTGGCCAACTGGATATGGACCGCATGGATTACCTGAATCGCGATAGTTTTTTTACAGGGGT
Source organism: Chitinophagales bacterium (assembly GCA_038203695.1). GTDB lineage: Bacteria > Bacteroidota > Bacteroidia > Chitinophagales > Saprospiraceae > M3007. Next base: position 35,571 of record JBBRDQ010000016.1, on the reverse strand, counting down.
CAGCGAAGGCGTGATTGGGTATGACCGCATTATTAAAATGCTGGGCGTGCACGAAGGCTCGTTGGTCGTGGAAGAAAAAGGTATTTACAGTATTGAAAAATTTTTGATTGCGCGCCGGTTGATGTACTGGCAGGTTTATTTGCACAAAACCGGCGTGTCTGCGGAACAAATGCTTATTCATGCCTTACAACGGGCGCGGGAACTTGCCTTGCAAGGCGTAACATTGGAGACGCCCCGGCACCTTGGCTGGTTTCTTTACCAGCCTCAGGGCACTCGGATTGAAGATAAAGAATTGCTGGCGCATTTCGCCAAACTAGATGATACCGATGTTACGGCTGCCATAAAATACTGGGCGGAGTCGGATGATGCTGTGCTCTCCTTTTTAGCAAAAGGACTGCTGGATCGTAACCTGTTTCGCCTGGAGTGGTCTTCCCAACCAATCGAAGTATCAAAAATAGCCGCTATTCAAGCGAAGATCCGCAACATTTTTGGTGCCGATATTCCGGTACAATATTTTTGCTATGTGGGCAGCGAAAGTAATCAGGCTTATAATCCGGCCCATGAGCAAATATGTATCCGGTTTAAAAATAACAAAGTAGTACCGATCGATGCGTATTCAGACGTGCCGGTTTACAGTCAGGTGATTACCAAATACTATGTCTGTTATCCTAAAAACGTAGTGATCTAAAAAGGAAGCAAAACGAAAAATTCATACGCAAACTGTCATAATTCGGACAGACTTCGCTTACTTTTGCGGCACAAAAGAAAACAATCAAATCAAGCACACTTTTTTATCATCAAAACCAATTTTAGTATTATGGGAAAGATAACGTTTCTCCTCCTTCTTTTTGTCGGTGCTGTAGCTGCCACAACCAGCGCACAGACCGATATCCCGAATGCCCAGCCTGGCAAATGTTACGCAAAATGTAACATCGCCGACACGTATGAAACTGTTACGGAACAGGTGGTTGTAAAACCGGCCGGCGTACGTACCATCAGTGTACCTGCAGAATATGAAATGAAATCGCAGCAGCAACTGGTGAAGGCCGAAAGTAAAAGAATTATTACGGTACCTGCTCAGTATGAAACGCGTACAGAACAAGTAGAAATCAAAGCTGCGTCAAAACGCCTTACTACGGTACCTGCTCAATATGAAAATAAAGAAGAGCGCATCATGGTTAAACCGGAAGGCAAGCGAATCGTAACGATCCCGGCTGAATATGAAACCGCTACGGAAAAAGTACTCGTAAAAGCAGAAAGCAAACGCATCATTGAAATTTCGGCACAGTACGAAAACGCAACCGAGTCCTATGAAATGGAAGCGAGCTACACCAAAACGGAGACGATGCAACCTAAAATGGAGACTGTAACCGATCGTATCGAAGTAAAACCGGCTTCTACGAAATGGGTAAAGAAAAAAGCCGATGCAAACTGCTTGAGCGCTAATCCGGACGATTGCCTCGTCTGGTGTCTGGTAGAAGTCCCTGCTGAATATCAAACGGTGACCAAACGCGTCAACAAAGGTTGCGACGGTACGGGAAATCCTGATGCAGGTTGTATCAAGACGATTACGATCCCGGCTAAAATGGGTTCACGTGTCGTGACGAAAGTAAAAACGCCGGCCAGTACACGGGAAGAAATGATTCCTGCCGAATACAAAACGGTTACGGTTCGCAAGATCAAAATGGCAGCCAGCACCCGGGAAGAAATGATTCCTGCGGAATACAAAACAGTATCTACCCAGGTATTGAAAACACCCGCGACTATTCGCGAAGAAATGGTGCCTGCTGAATACACCACTATTACAAAACAGCAGATCAAAACACCGGCTACTTTCCGCGAAGAAATGATCCCGGCACAGTACACCAGCAATAGCCTGAAAGTAGTTAAAACACCGGCTACTACCCGTACAGAACCGATTCCTGCTGAATATGCGACTGTTACCAAGCGCAAACTGGTTAAACCAGGCGGTTTCACCGAATGGCGCGAAGTATTATGCGGTGAAAAAGTAACCGGTTATACCATCCGCCAGATCCAACAGGCTTTGAAAGATAAAGGCTACGACGCAGGTACAGTCGATAATGTAATGGGAGCCCGCACTAAATCCGCGCTTTCCAAATTCCAGAAAGATAAGGGTTTGCCAGAAGGCAACCTTGATTTTGAGACCCTGAAAGCATTGGGTATCAAGTACTAAGATATTCCAGTCATAAAGAAGCCCGCGCACGATTATCCTGCGCGGGCTTTTTTATGACTGGTTAACGATTAATGTATAACGTTTAATTATTGACCATGCCGAGAGAGCGTAGCGGCGGATTCAAGTTTTAACTACACATAAGTTATGGACATTAATCATTTACATTAACCGTTAATCATTAACTTTCCAGGGCAGCCATAGGTAAAAGGCCAGCAGCAAGATTGCCGGAAGTAGCAGCCACTGGAAATACGGATCGAATTCGGCAAAGGAGCGGACTTCCAGATCGCGTTTTTGCAAACCATCGATAGCTCGAACGAGCGCATCCACACCGGCGTCTCCTTGCGTTACATCGGTAGCGATGCCGCCTCCAGAGCGCGCTATAGCAGCAATCCTATCTGCCTCCAGGCGCGTTTGTACTACTTTGCCATCCACATCTCTTTTGTATTGTGATGCCCCAAAGCCGCCGGTTGGGATCGGTCCGCCGGTAGCGGTACCCACGCCTACGGCATGCACGATAATGCCATCGTCATAAAGATTGGCTGCTGCGCTGGTGGCATCTTCATCGTGGTTCTCGCCATCGGTTAGTACGATAATTGCCCGGCCGCCGCCCGGTTCCGGGTCGTAGGACTGTTGAGTCAGGTCCAAAGCGGCGGGAATAGCCGTTCCCTGCTCGGCAATCAGATCGGGCGAGGCATCGCGCAATCGCGCCAGCAGAAAGGTGTAATCGGTAGAGAGCGGCGACTGCACAAAGGCGCTACCGGCAAAAAAGACCAGCCCGATGCGTTCGCCCTCCAGTTTCTTGATCAGTTTTTCGGCAAATATCTTGGCGAGTTCCAGGCGATTGGGTGCGACATCGGCACATAACATACTTTGTGAGATATCGAGTGCGATGAAGACATCGGCGCTTTGCTGCGTAGTTTTTTGTTTTTTGGCACCGCGTTGTGGATTCACCAAAGCCAAGACTAAAAGCAGGAATATGACACCTAAAAGACTATTTTTCCACCAGAAACGGCCTTTTGAAAACCCGGGTAATAATTTATCTACCGCACCCAGTTGCTTTATTGCACGACCGCGCCACCACCAATATCCCGCTAACAAGCCGGCAAAGACCGGCAGCAACCAGAGTAATCGGAACATTTCGGGATGCGCGTATTGAAACATAGATGCCGTTCGTAATGGTTAAAATAGGAAGGTGTCTCAAAAGCGAAAACCGAAATTATCCCTTTTGAGACACCTTCCTACGCATTAATCTAATTTGAACTTGATCGGAAGCGTATAGATACAAGCCACCGCTTTGCCGTCTTTTTTACCGGGTTTCCATGTGGGCATTTTATGAATGACCCGGACAGCCTCGCTTTGCAGGTCCTCCCGCCCTTTGGATAGTGTTGTAATATCCCTCACTTTGCCCTTTTTATCTACGACAAACTGAATTACCACCATTCCTTCCGCGTTTTCCTTTTTTGCCTGCTCCGGGTATTTAATGGTGCTGCCTAAAAACTTGTACAGCGCTTCCTGGCCGCCTTCAAATTCAGGCATTTCGTCTACTTCATTTACCGCATACGCTTTTGCGGGTTTTCCCTGTGCCGCGAGATTTGTGGACTGACCCAGCAGTAAAAGTACGGTCAATATTGGGAGCACAAGCGCGTATTTTAAGGCCCGCAAGGAAGAGGATGTTTTTTTCGTCAACATGATAAGTCGTTGTTTGAGTGGTGATTGAAAAAAATGGTTTGCAAAAGCAAGCGACATTCCGGGTTGCGCTTGCCGTATCAACAACAGGCCGTATTGTTTTAAATTTGTCAGGCGCACCGCGTCGGCGTCAGCCAGGTATTCATGGATCGTGCGCAAGGTCCGTCTGTACCAATGTGCAAGGGGGTGAAACCAAAATGCGACGCACAACAGTTCGGCAAATACCACATCACAACTGTGCCAGCCGCGTACGTGCGCACGCTCATGCACCAACATAAGGCGTTGATTATCCGCATTTTCACTATAATTGTCAGGAATAAAAATCCATGTAAAAAACGAGAATGGAACCGTGGTGGCTTTAGATCGGATGACCACCTGGCCATCGGAAAGGGTGGCAATTTGTCCGCGCACTACCAGCCCTGCCAAACGTGCAATGCCCCATAATAACCGGCCAAGAGTGAGCGCGAACCCCAGCCAATAAATACCATACATGCCGTCAAGCCAAGTCCAAGTGGCGGCATTTTGTACGCCAACCGTAACAGCAGGCAACGTAAACACGGGCAAAATTTGGGTAACAGCGGCCAGATTATACAACAAACTATCGATAAAGGGCAATACGATACCGATGACCATCGTCCCCAGCAAATACAGTCGGTTGGCGCGAAAAAAGGTTTCCCTGCGCAGCAGCAAAATATACAGCAGGGCAAAAAGCCCCCAGGCAAGGGTAAGTTTGATCAGGAAAATGAGCATGATAAACGGAGTGCCAACTGCCGGCCGGCCTAGGTTTAGACAATGGTGTAAACTTATTTTAGCAATCGCAAGAGTTCGTCCACATCGTCCTGGCTCAATTTTTCTTCCGCTGCCAGGTGCGACACTAACCGGGATACCGAACCGTCGAAATAATTGCGCAGTACATCAGTAAGTGATCGTTTCCCATACGTCTCTTTGTCGATCAAAGGAAAATACTCGTGGGTTTTACCATAAGCCTTGTGACCGACGAAGTATTTTTTCTCTAAAATCCGCACTACGCTGGAAACGGTACTGTGAGGCGGCTTCGGTTCCGGACAGCGCTCCAGCAGATCGCTGACCGTGCCACGTTCGACTTCCCACAGCAATTGCATAATGTCTTCTTCCGCTTTGGTTAATTTTTGCATCGCGCTGTTATTTGAATGCGACAAAGGTATACGGCATTTTTAAGTTGTGCAACTTATTTTTAGGCTTTGTAACGTATATTTACGTTTAAAAATATAAATAACTGTTTATCAAATAGTTAATGGAAAAATATTTTTCGCTGAGAGTTATATTTCCCGTAATAATGCCCGAATTAGCAACCGCAAATGCGGCTCCGCAGCGCGTGCCGTAGCGATCACTTCCTCGACGGTCGTTTCCCGGATAGCGGAAGGCGGGTACGATATATTGCTGACCAGCGATAACATTAACACTGCCAGTCCGCCGTGCCGGGCCACCAAAACTTCCGGAATAGACGACATACCGGTGCAATCGCTCCCCAGCCGGTGCAGCATTTCATATTCGGCGGGCGTTTCCAGATTAGGGCCCGATAAGGCAGAATAAACGCCTTCTATCGCCCGAATATCGAGTTTTTGGGCAATTTGCAACGCCTTTTGGCGCAAATCCCGATCATACGTATGTAACAAATCCGGGAAACGCGGCCCGAGGCGTTCGTCATTTTCGCCGCGCAGCGGATTATCGGGCAGCAAGTTAATGTGATCGCGCACGATCACCAGATCGCCCGCCCTGAGATGCGGATTTACGCCGCCGGAGACGTTGGTAATAATCAATCGCTCGATCCCAAGCCGCTTCAATACGCGTACCGGGAACGTAACCTGCTGCATACTCCAGCCTTCATAATAATGAAAGCGGCCGGCCATGACTACGACCGGGTGACCATCCAGGGTGCCGAATAAAAGTTGACCGGCATGACTTTGCACGGTACTTTGGGCAAAATAAGGGATGTCGGCGTACGGCACACTGGCTTCGACCACCAGATCGTCGGTAAGATTGCCCAGACCAGTGCCCAAAATAATGCCGGTGCGTGGCTGGTGTATGGTGCGATTGTGCAGGTAATCAACTGCCGTTTCAATCTGATCGAATAAAGAAAGTGTAACCACTGGTATGCTTTTTTAACGGTTGTTTTAGGACCGGTGCCAGAACAAAATATTAGCGTAATTTTACCCGCAATATTACTGCACCATTTTCCACTCCTTTCACTATTTTTTCACTCCTTTATATTTTTTCCCTATGTGGCAAGAAGAAAAGAACCGGCTCCGCGCCACGTTCAAGTTTAAAGATTTTCCAGAGGCATTTTCCTTTATGACCGAAGTGGCGTTTCAGGTAGAAAAACAGGGCCATCATCCCAACTGGAGCAATGAATGGAATACGGTAGAAATTAACCTGAATACCCACGATGCGGGCAATATTGTAACGGATAAAGACCACAAACTGGCGGATGCCATCGATCTGATTTACCAAAAATTCAAGGTGCTCTAAACATGCACATCGATTCCAAATTGCCCAACGTAGGCACTACGATTTTCACGGTGATGTCTACGTTGGCGCAACAACATGGTGCCATTAATCTGTCGCAAGGTTTTCCCAACTACAACCCGTCTGTTCGGTTGCAGCGCCTGGTTTCCGATCACATGGCACGCGGTGCGAATCAGTATGCACCGATGCCGGGCCTGCCCTTGCTCCGGGAACGCATCGCGGAAAAAGTGGAACAACTGTACGGCGCGCGGGTCAATCCGGACACGGAAATCACCGTCACTGCCGGAGGCACACAAGCCATTTTTTGCGCCATTGCGGCTTTTGTGCGCCCCGGCGATGAAGTCATTTTGCTGGAACCTTGTTATGATTCTTACCGCCCTTCGGTGGAGACGGTTGGGGGTATAGCGGTCCCGTATGTTTTACAAGCGCCGGAATACCGCGTAGATTGGGCCGCAGTGCAACAACTTTTCACTACGCGGACCCGCATGATTTGCATCAACACACCCAATAACCCGACCGGAACTACCCTCGACGCGGCTGATATGCGAGCTTTAGCGGATATTTTGCAGGATACCGATATTATATTACTGAGCGATGAGGTATACGAGCACCTGATCTTTGATGGCGCGACCCATGCTTCAGCGCTGCGCTATCCCGATTTGTACGAACGCACCCTGGCCGTATATTCTTTTGGGAAAACATACCACAATACCGGCTGGAAAACCGGCTACTGTATTGGTCCGCCGGAGCTGACCCGCGAATTTCGCAAAGTCCATCAGTTCAATGTATTTTCGGCTAATCACCCTATTCAGGCTGCTTTCGCCGATTTTATGGCCGAGCCGGCTGAATATCTGGGTCTGCCCAATTTTTACCAGCGCAAGCGCGATTATTTCCGCGAAGCCATGCGTAAAACCCGGCTGCGCCCCTTACATTGCGCAGGTACGTACTTCCAGTTGTTCGATTATGCGCACCTGAGCGATGAACCCGATCTTGATTTTTGCAAACGCTTGACGACCGACTTTGGCGTAGCCGCAATTCCTGTTTCCGCATTTTATTCGGACGGGCGCGACGACAAGGTGATCCGGTTGTGTTTTGCCAAGACGGAAGATTTGTTGTTGCAAGCCGGGAAGTTACTGGAGCGGTTATGATGGGGCAATTTGTTAACTGGGTACACGACCATGTCCGGAAAATACATTCTTGAAATAGCCGCGCAGGAATTGCATCTACTGCCACAGCGCGCGATATGGTGGCCGGCCCGCAAAGCGTTGATTGTTTCAGATTTGCACATTGGTAAAGCCGCTCATTTTCGCAAAGCGGGCATTTCGCTCCCCCAAACTGCTTTGCACGATGATCTCGCCGTATTGGAAAAATTAATTACTGACCTGGATGCTGCAGAAGTTATTGCCACGGGTGATTTGTTTCACAGTAAGCATAATAGGGAAGTAGACACCTTTGGTATTTGGAGAAATCGCTTCCCGGAAGTGGCTTTTCATTTGGTCCAGGGCAATCACGACATCTTGAAAGCGCAAGCATACACGGATTTGCAATTGCAGGTAACGCGGTGCCTACAGGTGGAAAACCTGGCGTTTTGTCACGATAAACCCTTGATTTTTGCCCCGGATTATTATTATTTGACGGGGCACCTGCATCCCGGCGTGCAATTGCGGGGCGCCGGTCGACAAGTCCTGCGGTTGCCCTGCTTTTACTTTAGCGATCAATATGCGGTACTACCCGCGTTTAGTCGGCTGACCGGCTTGGCGATGCTCACCCCTGTATCTGGTGACCGCCTGTTTGTGATCGCCGACGGGAAAACTGTGCTGGCAGTATAAACAGCCATAAAAAATCCGTGTCTTTTACCTTCTCATTGTGAAAAAGCAAAAGACACGGACCAATAATATGTTGGCATCAATTGCTGATTATTTTGCCACGCTTTGCATAGATAAATCAGCCAACCAATCCACCGATACCCCTTTATTATGCCTGTTTTTTGCTGCGCATATAGAACCACAGTCCGGTAAACGCCAGTACCAGGAAAACCGGCAGAAAATTAATGGTGGTCAGGATGCTTTGTCCGGCCAGCAGTTCCACCTTTCCAGTGGGCAGGCTGGCGTTTTCGGCAGCAATACGGGTAGTTTCCGTGCCTAATCGCGGCCCGATGAAGAAGGTCTGGAACGCCCAGTTGCCGAGCATGCCCACCCCGCCCATCAGCGAAAGCCCCAATGCACCGCTTTTTGGCACATTTTCGCTGACAAATCCCAGCATAGTCGGCCAGAAATAACATACGCCCATGGCAAAAACCACCGCAGCGGCATATAACATCGGCCCTTCGGTCGTGTGCAGCAGGTACAAACCCAACACGGCAAAAACCGACGATCCTAACAAAACGCCCGTCGGACTCAGCCGGTGAATAAGCGGCTCGCCAAAATAGCGGCCTACTGCCATCAAACCATTGACCAGCGCCAGAATGAGCAAGGCATTTGCGCCGGCATTACCGAGCAACTTATCTATCCACTGGCCAGTGCTGAGTTCCGTATTGGCGGTAAAAAACATACAAACCGCCATAAAGAGAAACAGCGGCGACAGACAAGCGGCAAACATTTCGCCAGTTGTAACCCCGGAATCCACGCGTTCCGTACGCGGAAATACTTGTCCCCAGAATAACCAGCCATAGATCAGCGTAGGGATCAAGATAATGCCCACTTGAATCTGCCAGCCAATATGCAAGTAGTTCATGCCCGCTGCCAGCAAGGCCCCGATCACCAATCCACCTGGAAACCAGACGTGGAATTTATTGAGCATGACGGTTTTATTCTTGGGATACATCGAGGCCACCAGCGGATTACATACCGCTTCGACCATGCCGTTCGCAAAGCCGACCAGGAAGGTTGAAATAAGTAACGTCCAGAAATCGCCCGCAAAAATAGTCAGCAACAATCCCAGTAAATGAGAAGCGAAAGCGATCAGCATCAGGCGTTTCATGCCGAACTGATCGACAAAAAAGCCGCCGAGCGTAGTTGCGATAGGGAATCCGAAAAAGGAAATCCCGGCAATCCAGCCTACCTGGGCAGCGTCTAAACCGAGGTCTTTACCCAAAGTTCCCAACATGCCCGCCCGAATGGCAAAGGTCATTGAAGTCACCGTGAGCGCCATACGGGATGCGGTAAAGAGCCGCGAAGGGTTGATGTTACTCATATAAGATTGTATGTGAAGATTGTGTGTGAAAGATTGAACGGCCAAAAGTAGAAAAGCCGCAATGGTTTTTGGTCAATTGCGGTAATAGGTTTTTAAAATTTCTTTTTTCATGAAAATAGCACGGAAAAAATTGCGCCCGTGAATAAGCGACCGACGGTTCTATAACTCCTTTTAAAATCTGTTTTGTTTAATATTGGCATATTAATACAGTCCATTTATTAAACAAAAAGGTTTTAAAGCCTGTTTTAGTGCTATCTTTTAACACAATCACTAACTTAAATAAAATTTACAACAATGAAAAAAGTACTTTTTGGAATGTTCGTTGCGCTCAGTGCAACCCTCGTTTTCAGCGCCTGCGATAAGGATGAAGACCCGAAAAACATCGTGCAGCTGGCACAGGATAATTCTAATCTCAGTACGCTGGTGCGTGCGCTGGAACGCACCGACCTGGTAGCAACATTGAGTGGCAGCGCTGAATTTACGGTATTTGCGCCGACGAATGCGGCATTTACCGCGCTTTTCACGGCGCTTAGCACACCGTCAAATACCGTAACAGTGGAGAACATCGACATCAACGTCCTGAAACGCACCCTGCTGTACCATGTCGTGTCAGGAGAGGTTAAATCAGCTGCGATCACTACTGGCTATGTTAAATCCGTTGCCACCTTCGGCACCACTACCAGTAATCTCAGTCTCTTTATCGAAAAAGGAACAGGGGTAAAAATAAACGGAAGCGTGAACGTCACCACCGCAGATGTCGATGCCAGCAATGGGGTCGTACACGTGGTGGATAAGGTAATCACGTTACCTTCGGTAGTAAATCATGCGCTGAACAATCCAAATTTCAGCACGCTGGTAGCCGCCTTGACGCGTGCCGATCTTGGCGTGGATTATGTAGCTACATTGAGTGGAACGGGACCATTTACGGTTTTTGCACCGACAAATGCGGCTTTTACCGCACTTTTAACAGAATTGGGTGTGGCAAGTCTGAACGACATTCCGGCTAACACCCTGAATGCCGTATTGCAATACCACGTGGTAAATGGCGCAAATGTGGTAGCGGGACAACTCACAGAAGGACAGCAAGTAACGGCGCTTTCGGGCAAAAAATTTACGATTCAACTGGCCGGCGGCGCAAAGATAAAAGATGCGAGCAACCGCACTTCCAATATCATCGTAACGGATGTACAGGCTGACAACGGCGTGGTACATGCCATCGATAAAGTATTATTGCCAAACTAATAATCATAGGGCTATCGCATATCTTTTCTATGCGATAGCCCTATTTAAATACCCGTTTATCGCGGAAAATCTGCGACAACCCCATCGCATCGGCCGCAATATAATCGGCACCGGCCGCCTTCAATTTTTCCCCGTGGCCGTCAAAAATGTGCGCCGCACCCAAAAAACCTACTACTTGCAGTCCGGCGCTTTTAGCCGCAGCCACTCCTACCGGACTGTCTTCCACAACAATCGTTTCGGACGGATGCAACTGCAGATGTTCCAGTGCAAGGTGATACACCGCCGGGTGCGGTTTTGGATGTTCTACTTGTTGAGCAGAAAAAATATGCCCGTCTAATGCATCGTGCAAACCAACATGCACCAGGCATTGCTCTACATGCCGGCGGCTGGCGTTGGAAACGATACTCTTTGGAACCTGCAATTGCCGGAAGACCAGATCCATGCCCGCAATCACGCGCAATTCCTTTTCAAAGCCGGCCAGGTGCGCCGCATGGAGTTTTACAAAATAATCTTCACCGACCACAATGCCATGATCGCGTTGGATGATCGCCAGTATATCGCGTTCGAGTAATCCCGGGAATTGGTGGCTGTATTCTTGTTCGCTCATCTCAAAACCATATTCGCGGAGCAGGGCCAGGGTGGAGCGAACGGCAATAATTTCGGAATCTACCAGGGTGCCGTCGTTGTCAAAAAGAATGTGTTTGAGCATGCGGCAAAGGTAGGAGGTTGGAAGGATATAGTCATCGATTTAGATCGTCCGCTTACTTCCCCTCCTTTTTATACTGCTCCACCACCAAACCTACGCTCGCAATGCCCTGCATAGGATCTTTCCGGCCAAACTGCTCTAGCGTTAGCACATATTCTCCGGGCGCATTAAAGTGGGTTACCTCCTGTAGGATGGATGCATTCTCGTACAAATGACCCGATTTTTTGCCCAGCGCATTGCCCTGTGCATCAAAAAGATCGAACGAACGAACGCTGGTAATCCGCTTGCCATCCGGAAAAAGCGTGTGCAGCCGCAGGTAGATATTCTGGTTGGGAAAGGTGTCGCTGTGCTGAAACAGGAGCGACATTTTGTAGCGTGCTGCCGTATCGCTGACCGTGAATTTGAAATCCACCGTGTCGCGATACGACCATTGTCCATTGCTGATGGGTTTTTCAGCGTTAAAAAGAACATTGTCCTGACAGGCAGTAAGCAGGCAAACAGCGAGCAAACTGGATAGCAATAAGTATTTCATTTTTTGATCGTATGAGTGATTGCAATTGATTTCGTGGACCGTTATCTAGTTATTGATTGAAAAATACCGCGTGTAAAAGCCCAAAAAGAACGCCTACCAGAACGCCTGTCACCACTTCCAGCCGGGTATGCCGGCCCAGTACCACGCGCGAAAAACCGATAAAACCAGAAAAAATAGTCAATAGTATGCCTGCCCAGAGATTAACCGACAAAACGAGTACGCTGAGATACGTGGCCATTACGGTGTGCAAGGAGATTTTTACGCGCGCATTGATGGCGTAACAAACCGTGATGAGCAGGCCAAAAAACAGCGTTTCATACAGGTAGGGCTGACGGAGGACATAAAAGCCGATGGCAGCTGCCCCGACCAGAATAAGAATGGGCAGGTAAATGTTCCGCGAGCGCTCTTCCCGCTTCGAAACATCCCAATTGCTGATCGCGCCGCGTTGCTTTTTGATATATAAAAAAATGAGCAGGATGGCAATGATGGCAAAGGTGGTCGCCAGCAAGGGCCATACGTTGGCGATATCGACGCCACGTAAGACCAGCAGAGAAAGGATCAGCGGAAATAACAGGAATGGATTGCCAACCGTGGAAATGATTTCAGCGGTGCGTTTATTCATAATAGAGAAACTTGTTGCGGTGAAGGCATGGGCGCGGCCGGAAAGATAGGCAGCGAACATGCTGTTTACCGCAACAAGTTTACAAAGGCATTAGTTTCGCAGCGGTTTGCCGTTTTCCAGCATATACTGCACGCGTTCCATGGTCTTTTGCTCGCCACACAGGGAAAGGAACATTTCCCGCTCAACGTCCAGCAGGTATTGTTCGGAGACTAATTGCGGGCTGGTCAAATCGCCGCCACACAGCACATACGCCACTTTTTTAGCGATCTTAATATCGTGTTCGGTAGCGTAATGGCCGAGTAGCAAAGAGTGTGCTGCCGTATAGAGCGCACCCAGTCCGGTGCGGCCTAACACGTATACATCTTTGCGTGGGATCGGCATCACATAATCGTCGGCCAGTTCCAGCACTTTCTTTTTGGCTTCGCTGATATTGCGAGCAGCGTTGTGCACAATGGAGTCTTTTTGCGGTAGCAGATAACCGTAATTAAATGCTTCGTAGGCCGATGTTGCTACCTGCGCGGTCGCAATACACTTAAACTTATCGATCAGGCGTGGAATTTGTACATCGCCTTCTTTAGAAATCTCGTCGGACAAACGCACCGCAAATTCTTTGGTGCCGCCGCCGCCCGGGATGATGCCCACGCCCACTTCTACCAAGCCGATATAACTTTCCGCTGCGGCTACTACCGCATCTGCATGCATCGAAAATTCGCACCCGCCGCCAAAAACATAGCCTTGCGTCGCGATTACCACCGGGATAGCCGAGTAGCGAATGCGCATAGAAGTTTGCTGAAACAGGTTAACAGCCATGTTCAATTCATCCCATTCCTGCTGATAAGCCAGCATGGCGATCATCATCAGATTAGCGCCGACCGTAAAATTCTGCGCATTGTTACCGATAACAATGCCTTTCCAGCCTTGCTCTTCAGCGATCAAAATGCTGTCATTGATGCCGCGCAAGATACCTTCCCCGATCGCATTCATTTTGGAATGAAACTCAAGGCAAAGTACGCCGTCGCCGATATCGTGCAAGGTGCATTCCGCATTGGTATAGACCGGCTTGTTGGAGCGGAAATTATCCAGTTGGATAAATGCTTCGCCTCCCGGGATCGGTTGGTAGGTCTTCGTGCGCTGATCGTAATATTTTCGGGCACCGTTTTCCACTTTATAAAAGGAAGTATGGCCGGCAGCCACCATCTCTTTGACCCAATCGCTGATTTTTTCACCTTGCTTTTCGGCTAATGTGATGCCTTCTGCTGCGCCAAGCATATCCCAGTATTGGAACGGACCGACTTCCCAGGCAAATCCGGCGCGCAAAGCGTCATCAAGTGCATACGGTGTATCGGATATTTCCGGCACACGATTGCTCACGTAGGCAAACAAACCCAACAGCGACCGCTGTAAGAGCTGTGCACCTTTATCATCGCCTTTGAATACTGCTTTAATACGACGTGGCAGTTCGTCAATCTGTTTTAAGGTATCAATAATCGGTAGTTTTTCCCGCTGTGCCGATTCGTATTCCAGGGTATCCAGATTTAAGGACAGCACTACCGGGCGACCTTTTGCATCGCGTTCGCCGGTTTTTTTGTAAAAACCCTGTCCGGATTTATTACCCAAAAATTTATTATCGATCAAAAATTGCAGGTACTTTGGAATCTCGAATGTGCCGATTTGCTCGTCATCCGGACAGTTTTGCCGCATACCATTAATAACGTGTACGGCCGTATCCATCCCTACCAGATCGCCCAAGCGGAATGTGCCGGTTTTCGGGCGACCGATCGCCGGGCCGGTCAGCGAATCTACCGTATCGATCGAAAGACCCGATTCCAGGGTGAGTTGATAGATTTTAGCCATGGCGTACACGCCGACGCGATTGGCGATAAAGGCCGGTGTATCTTTGCACAACACCGTCTGTTTACCTAGTATAACATCGCCGTAGTGCATGAAAAAATCCACCACTTCGGGATTGGTATCCGCGGTCGGAATGACTTCCAGCAAGCGCATGTAGCGTACCGGATTGAAAAAGTGCGTGCCGCAAAAATTCTTGCGGAAATCTTCGCTGCGCCCTTCGGCCATCAAATGGATCGGAATGCCGGAGGTATTGGAACTTACCAATGAACCTTGCGCGCGATATTTTTCTACTTTTTCAAAAACCTGCTGCTTGACATCCAGTCGTTCTACCACGACTTCAATGATCCAGTCGGCATCCTTTATTTTAGCAAAGTCGTCTTCAAAATTGCCAACCGTAATACGCCCGGCAAATTTATTGTCAAAAAATGGCGCCGGCTTGGCTTTGAGTGCGGTTTGTAGCGACGTGTTGCCGATACGATTGCGGGCTGCCGGATTTTTTGCGTCATTTTCAGTCAGATCATTGGGCAGTATATCGAGCATAAGCACTTCGAGGCCACAGCCGGCCAGGTGTGCGGCGATGCCCGTGCCCATGAGCCCGGAGCCGAGTACGGCGACTTTACGGATGCGTTTATTAAGCATACATCAGAATATTTGGATGGCGGAGTATTGATTTTTGACCAGCGGAAATTCGCTGCGCGAAGGTAGGTAAATTGAAAATCACATTTCAAATTGAAAAGATAATTCTCTCGGAAGCGGCTTATTCCGTTGATTCTATAGGGTCTTCCGGTTTATCTTTGTTTTTACGCAGTCGGTTGCGCAGGCTGGACACCCCCTTGCGCAGCTGTTGCCAAGGTTTTAATTGCTTGAGTTGTTCTTTATCGGGCAGTATTTGTGGTAAAAACTTTAAAGCCGTCGGTGCTACAAATTTTATAACAAAGGCCGCTCTGGGGTCGCGGATAAAGAGATCAGCTACCAGTCTGAGCGGGCCGGGCAAACGGCCTAACAAACCTGAATCTGCTTCATCAGGCGTCTTTCCCCCAAAACCGAACGTGCTTTTGACGGCGTTTTTAAGCAGATTAGCCGGCTCTATTTCCTGGCGAAATTCCTGAAAAGTGACTTTTAGCGCGGTGCGCTCTTGTTCCATGCGCGCTTTTAACGCGGCTTTGCGGCGTTGTAGTTCAGCGAGATTATCGGTTTTTGGCTGCATCGTTTTCTTGAAGAATGGCGTGAATAATTTTAGCGCGAACAAATGGACGTATCCACCAGAAACTAACCAGCGCAACCGGTAAAAAAATCAGGCCAGCTAAGGCAAAGCCACCTGCCCGGCTGTTAATGTAATCGCCGAGCCACCAGGCAAATCCTATACTGAAGAAAAAAAGTATGAAGCCTCCAAAAGCAAGCAGCATAAATGCGCCCGCTAGCATTGCGGCAATCTCCGACATTTTTTCGGCTGCTGTCAGCGTCAGATATTCCCAACGGGTTTCGATGTGTTGGTTGACCTGATCAATAAGCCGTTGCAATACCGGCCCTTCGCTCGATGGCTCTGTCATAATTTTAAAAGTTGGATGTTTGCGTAAGTCTTTCGACAAAAATAGACAAAGTTCGGAGACTGGGTGAAAAAAGTAAAATAGACACGTATAAAATAATGCCGTTCAAAAAATGATAAAAAACTAAACAAACGTTTGATTTTTTAAAAAACACGCCTACCTTTGCCGCGTCAAATTCCCTGACCAATTATGCGTTCCACCACAAATTTTGAGAAAACAGATAAACGCCAGCAGTTGCTGGAAGTTGCGGAGACCCTTTTCGCCCGCCATGGTTTTGAGGCGGTGTCTATTCGCCAACTAGCGAAAGAGGCGGATGTAAATGTAGCCATGGTAAGTTATTACTTTGGATCCAAGGATGGTTTGTTTGAAGCGGTATTAGCCGAAAAATTTCCTAAAACACGGGAGCGATTACAGTTGCTAGCCGCAGATACTCAGTTGAGCCCCTGGGAAAAACTTGCTTCGACGATTGATATATACGTGGAAAAATTTATGAATGGCCGCAATTTTCACCGGGTATTGATGCGGGAAATGTCCTTAAAGCAGCGTCCGCAACACGTGAAACTGATTGCGGCTTATATGGCAGAAAACCAGCAGATTATTCGCGGATTTATCGAAGAAGGGCAGGTGAAAGGCCAGTTTCGCTACGTGGATACTGAAATGACGATCGCTTCCGTATTTGGTACGCTTTCGTCGGTCGTGAATAATAGCAATCTGGTGACCGGAATGAATGAAGATAATATGTATACGACTGCCCAGCAGACGCGGGTTAAAGACCATCTGAAGGCCATGTTGCAATCGCACTTAATGGTTACAAAAGCCGGATAACAGAAAATTAAATGCTACTTACTACGCCGCGAGGCGTTTTTTTATTTTGCAATACTAAACAAACGTTTGATTTAATACCAACTTAACATGAATAACTTTCTTGCCAAAAATTCGGCTGGATTACTGCTCTTGTTGCTGCCTTTTTTGGGGCAAAGTCAGACCGCCCCGCGCATCCTCACGCTTGAAGAGGTGGTGCAACTGGGTATGGCTAACAGCAAACAATTGCAAATTTCCATCGCCAAAGCCGATGTCGCTCACAGTAGGATCAACCAAGCCAAGGTCTCCACCATACCCAGCCTTACCTACACCGGTTCTTATTATCGTTTGAGTGACAATGTGACGCCATTTGAGACGCCGCTATTTACCATCCCAATCTTGGTGAATCAGACGCTTAGCCGGGTATCTTTATCACAACCGGTATTTACCGGATTGCGTGCGCTCAATACCATTCGCGCGACTGAGTTTTTAGAAAATGCAGCGCGTTTCGATCTCGAAAAGGATAAAAAAGATGTCCAGTTGAATCTGCTGACCGCATCCATCAATCTCTATAAATTGCAGGAGGCCGGCAAAGTATTTCAAAGTAGCCTGGCCACCGCCCAAAACCGGCTTACGGATACCCGCAACCTGAATCAGCAGGGACTGGCGCTGGATAATGATGTATTAAAAGCCGATCTGGTGGTGACGCAACTTGAAACTGCGCGCCTTGAAACCAACAATGCCATTGCTGCCGGTCAGTATGGCCTGAATGTGTTGCTGGGCTTGCCGACTGGCACACCGGTGCAAATTGATCCGGCGGGTATTGCGGAGATTGTTACCCCGGAGACTTTGGAAGCGTTTCTGACGAACGCTACCCAGCGCATGGATTACCGCGCCGCTACCCAGCGTGCCCTTGCTTCCGAGAAACTGCTGAAAGTTGGCAAAGGTGTTTACTTTCCTTTGGTAAGTGTAGGTGCGAATTTGTATACCAACAACCCCAACCAGCGCCAATTCCCGATTGTTGATCGCTTTATTACGACCTGGGATGTCGGGGTACAGATTTCCTGGAATATGAGCGGCCTTTACACGTCCAAATACAGCGTACAAGAGGCTACATTGAATCTGGTGCAGGCTAATACACAGCGCGATCAAATATCGGATGCGGCACAGACGGATATTGCCAATAACTTTTATGCCTGGCAAACGGCCGTGCAGAAGATTTCACTTTCGGAAAAATCACTCCTGCAATCGACCGAGAATCAACGCATTACCAATCTGCGCAGCGGTCAGCAAATCGCCTCCGTAACCGACTTGCTGGACGCAGATGTATTGCTGCTGCAAAGCAAAATCAATCAGGTAACTGCTATCGCTGACGCGCGTCTGGCATATTTCAGACTGCTGAAAAGTGCAGGTCGCCTTTAATCAATCTACCTAATCCGCGATTACGTGCGGTAGTAACCATACACTCATCTCCGCAAATTCATTTGCGGTAACGCTCTCAATATCTTACAAATATGGAACCGGCAAAAAAGAAAAATAAAGCCCTACCCTTCATCCTCGGCGCAGTAATTCTGGTCGGCGGTTATTACGGATTTACTAAAATCCGCTATATGATGACCCATGAGGATACCGAAAACTCTTATTTAGAAGCCGATCTGGTGACGATTGCGCCTAAGGTACAAGGTTACGTGGAAAAGGTGCTTGTGGCTGAAAATCAATACGTTAAAGCAGGCGACACGCTGTTTGTGCTGGACAACCGCGAGTACGTAATGCGGGTGAAACAAGCCGAAGCAGCGTTGGAAAATGCCGATGCCAATGTCGGTTTTGTAGCCGCTAACGCAACTTCGGCGGGTGCCAACATCGGTACTGCCGAGGCCAACTTTCGCACGTCGGAAGCCGGTGTCGAAAGCGCAGCCACTTCGGTAACCACCGCGCAGGCAAATGTGGCTGCTGCGCAGGCGCGCGCTACCCAGGCTACGCAGGATTTTAACCGCTATGCAGCACTGGTGACGCAAAAAGCAGTTACCCAACAGCAATTTGATGCCGCTAAAGCCACCAAAGACAATGCCGACGCGGCTTTACAAGCGGTGCAAAGCCAATTGGAAACAACGAAACGCCAGGTGGAAGTGAGCCGCCGCCAAACTACCGCCGGCCAAAGTCAGAAATCTGCCATCCAGACCCAGGCAACGGCGGCCAGCAAAAATGTTGCGATCGCGCGTACAGTGGTGGAACAGCGCCGCCTGGATCTTGAAAATGCCAAGTTGAATTTATCTTATACGGTGATAACTGCCCCGGTGAGCGGTTACGTAGCTAAAAAGTCGGCACAGATTGGTCAGTTGGCAAATGTCGGCACCCCATTGTGTGTCATTGTAGGGGATCAGGAATTGTGGATCACGGCCAATTTCAAAGAAACGCAGGTGGGTAAAATGCAGGTTGGACAAGATGTCGAGGTCACGGTGGATGCCTACGGTAAAAAAGTGTTTCATGGTAAAATTCAGAGCATTTCTCCGGCAACCGGCGCAAAATTCAGCCTGTTGCCACCCGACAATGCCAGCGGTAATTTTGTGAAAGTCGTGCAGCGCATTCCGGTAAAAATTATACTGATTGATAAGCCTGATTCATCTACACCGCTTCGCGCGGGAATGAGTGTCGGCGTAGCTGCGCCTGTACAATAACGCCATTAACTTATCAAGGTATTGCCATAAATTAACACAACTTAACATGGCCGCAATCACACGCTTTGCGCGTACAATAATCGTCATAACGACTGTTTCCGCCGCCATTATGGAGCTGGTGGACACTTCGATCGTGAATGTAGCCCTGTCGCAGATGTCGGGTAGCCTGGGCGTGACGATCGAGGATATTTCCTGGGTAATTACGTCGTATGCCATTGCCAATGTTATCATTATTCCGATGACGGGCTTTCTGGCCGCCTATTTTGGTCGGAAGAATTATTACGTCTTTTCGATGATCTTGTTTACGGTGGCTTCCTGGCTTTGCGGGACTTCCACGGGATTGTGGGAACTTGTTTTCTGGCGGTTTATCCAGGGTATTGGCGGCGGTGCACTCTTGTCTACCTCGCAAAGTATTCTGTTTGATGCCTTTAGTGAAAAAGACCGCCCGATGGCCAGTGGTTTGTTTGGCATGGGCATTATTCTTGGCCCGACGCTTGGCCCAACCATCGGCGGCTATATTTTGGACACCTCTGAATGGCCGCTCATTTTCACCGTAAATATTCCCATTGGTATCGTTGCGACGATTCTTGCCGTTGTTTTTGTAGATAAAAAAGAGGGGGAGGGCAAAAACAAGCAAAATATAAAAATTGACTATCCGGGTATCGCCTTGCTGGCGGTGGGCATTGGAGCGTTGCAATATGTACTGGAGCGGGGAGAGTCGGAAGATTGGCTGGCGAGCGATAATATCAAGGTGCTGGCAGTCGCTGCCACCGTTGGCGTGGTTGGATTTATCTGGCGGGAATTGGTTACGCCGCACCCCGTTATCAACCTGCGGGTGATGGGAAATCGAACGCTGGCACTCACCACGATTTTCACTTTTGTGGTCGGGATCGGGTTGTTTACCTCTGTTTTTGTGTATCCTATTCTGGCCCAGCGGGTGCTGGGTTTAACGCCGCTCGAAACGGGCCTTTCTCTCTTGCCAGCAACCGCAGTAGGGGTGGTAATGATGCCGATTATCGGGCGCAGGATGGCTGGGGGCACATCGCCTGTGCCGTTTGTATTAGTAGGATTTATTTTGTTTATCGTATTCGGCTGGATGAGCGCCGGCGTAAACGCACAGGCCGGTAAATGGGACTTTTTCTGGCCCTTAGCACTGCGCGCTGTTGGGATCAGTATGGTCCAGTTACCGCTTATTAATCAGGCAGTTGCAGGACTAAAACCCAAAGATTATCCCGCTGGAATCGCCTTGAATAATATGATCCGGCAACTGGGTGGCGCTTTCGGTATTGCTATTGCCAACAACTATATGGCCAGGCAGTTTGCGCAGCATCGCACCGATCTGGTCGCCAACACAGTGCCCGGCAATCCTGCTTTTGATGAACGGTTGAATATCCTGATCCAGGGTGCTATGAGCCGTAGCGGGTCTGCTATAACGGAAGCAACGCAGGTAGCGTACCAGCAAATGAATATGATGGTCAACAAACAGGCATACTTGCTTACTTATTTGGACACTTTCCGCCTGATCTCGATGTTTTTCATTGTGGTATTCCCCTTGATTTTCTTTATTAAAGTCAAAAAGAAAACCGCTCCACCGGAGGCAGCCGCCAAAGAAGCAATGGAATCAGCCCATTAAACACCCGTTGTTTAGATAATAATTTAAAAACGTTTGATGAACGTTGACTGGAGAATGCCAGCCTTTTAAAAAGCTGGTATTCTTTTGATTAAATTAATCAATTTAATCAAAAGTTAGCGGCTATTTCCACTAAAAGTCGCAACTTTGGGTTTTCTAACTTTAATTTACAACCTACCAACGCATCAATCTGCTATCTGATGGAAGAGAAAAAGCGTCGCCCCCGGCTCAGTAAGTCGGATTCGGATACTCCGCTGCAAGAGCGAACGAGTGCCGAAACCCCAAATACACAAGAAAATATTTGGGATATAAATGACATTGCCCCTAAGCGGGAAAGTACCGATGACCGTCGTAACGACCGTGATCGTCCCCCTTATAACCGTGATAATCAGCAATCTGGTGGGGGAGGGTATGAACGCAAACCATGGCAGGATCGCAACCAGGGTCCAAGTGATCGTCCGTACAACCCGGATCGCAATCGCGACAGCCAACCTCCCGGCGAACGCAAGCCGTGGCAGGATCGCAACCAGGGTCCGAGTGATCGTCCGTACAACCCGGATCGCAATCGCGACAGCCAGGGTAGCGGCGGTTATGAACGCACGCCATGGCAGGATCGCAGCCAGGGCGGCAGTGATCGTCCGTATAATCCCGATCGTCAAGGCGGCGGTGGCGGTTATAACAAGCCTTATAATAAAAGCGGCGGCGGTTTTAATAAAGGCGGTGGCGGTAAAAAGCCGTTCCGTAAAAAAGATGAATTTGTTATCGAGCGCAAACCGAAGCCACATTTGCCAAGTGGAGCCGGCATGCCCTTAAATAAATATCTGGCGCATTGTGGCGTGTCTTCCCGCCGTAAAGCGGTAGAATATGTAGAACAAGGCCAGGTAAAAGTAAACGGCGAAGTAAAACTCGAACCATACTACCGCATCAAACCAGGAGATATTGTAATCTGCAATAGCAAACTGGCTACTGTACAGGAAAGAATGGTCTACGTATTGCTCAATAAGCCTAAAAATGTGATCACAACCACCGATGATGAACACGGCCGCGCCACTGTAATCGATATTGTCGATCCACACTTCCCGGAGAGACTTTATCCGGTTGGTCGCTTGGACCGCGATACAACAGGTCTTATTTTGATCACTAATGACGGTGAATTGGCCCAGAAATTATCGCATCCAAGTTTCAATGTGCAGAAACAATACCGTATTGGCTTGCGCAAAGGACTTACCGAGGCTGATTTTCAGTTAATTGAAAAAGGCGTGGAACTGGAAGATGGTTTGATCGAGATCAACTGGATTCGTTACGCGGAAGATCACCCGGAACATGATATTGTCGAATTGGAAATTTCTTCCGGTCGCAACCGGATCGTACGCCGTATTTTCGAATCGCTCGGCTACGAAGTGTTTAAACTGGACCGCTTTTATTTTGCCGGACTTACCAAGAAAGAGTTGCCCCGCGGCTCTTTCCGCGAACTGACACAGCGTGAAATTATCATGTTGAAACACTTTACCGGTAATACTGCCGGTGCGGCAGTCGCTCGCCATAAAGACAATGATCAAGATGATGATGCTATTGTTTCAGAAGAAGTACCGAGTACTGATCTGTAGAAAATATCCATCACTTTGATAGAACTTTTAGAGAGGTTGGTTGCGCGCGCGTGGCCAACCTTTTTTTGTTGCTATTTTTCCACTTTCAAAACACGTTAGCACATGGAACGCATTTCGCCTTTATTTCGGAAAATATACTTGTTAATGCTCTTGATGGTATGTAGTTATTTTACCCACGCACAAATGACGGATGGTGGTCCCAGAATCGGATTAAAAGTCGGTATAGGTGGCGCAAATCTTTATGACGATGTAAATGCAAAGGATAAAAAAGCGCGTACGGCATTCACCGGTGGTGTATTTGCTAAAATTCCAGTGACAAAAGGTGGTAAAATTGCTATTCGCCCAGAGTTACTATTGACCTTGAAAGGTGGAAAATATAATTTCAATACGAATACAAGTGAGGATTTCCGCCTCACGTATCTTGAATTGCCCGCATCGCTGGAATTTCGTTTGTTGGGTTTTTTTAATGTTCATGCCGGGCTGCATGCCGGATATCTGATCGGGGGTAGTGGTAAAGTGACGATATCTGGCGCTAATCAGACGATTAGCATCGACGACTTGGAGAAACTGGATTACGGCTACCAAGTTGGCGGCGGTATTGATCTGGGAAATATAGGATTGCACCTCCGGGTTTCGCGGGGCCTCAAAGAAGTAGGCAAAAAAGAAAGCGTAAACCAGTTTGTCGGAAATCTAAAAAACGCATCCTGGGCTTTGACGCTTTCACTTGGTCTGAATAATTAAGTCCAAAATTGACCTAAAAAAGAAGCCCTCCCCGTTCGCACGGAGAGGGCTTTACTATTTTACAGTTCTGACAAGTTGTTGAAAATCAATGCATCAAGCACGATATTTCAAGGTGTTGACAACTATACGTCTTTTTCGCTACCACCAAATTGCTCGCGCAGTTGTGCCAGTGCCGAAAGATCGCCGAAGGTTTCTTTCTCCACTTTTTTCTGCACGTCTACAATGGCAGCCTGGTTCTCACCATCTTCTTTAGCACGTTCTGCACGAACGGCCGATTCAGCTTTGTATTTCAGATCCTCCAGATAACGCGTGTGTGAAACAAGAATACGGCGATCATCGCGATTGAATTCGATCACTTTCACCGTTACCGTTTCACCTACATTGACCATCTGACCGTCATCTTTGCGGATATGTTTGGCTGGCGCAAATGCTTCCAGGCCCTGCGGCATTTGGAATGTTGCGCCCTTATCGTCGCGTTTCAACACCGTTGCTTCGTGGTACGAGCCAACCGGGAAGATAGTTTCGAAAGTATCCCATGGGTTGTCCTGGGTTTGCTTGTGGCCAAGGCTGATCTGACGTTTATCTTTGTCGATATCTAAAACGATAACGTCCATCGAAGCGCCCACTTTCGTGAATTCACTTGGGTGTGCGTACCGTTTCGTCCAGCTCAGGTCGCTGATGTGCACCATGCCACCTACACCTTCGCTCAATTCAACGAAAATACCGTAGTTGGTGATGTTTTTCACCGTGCCTTCGTGTACGCTGCCGATTGGGAAACGATCGGCAATTTCACTCCATGGATCTGCGGTCAATTGTTTGATCGACAGCGACATTTTGCGGTCGCCGCGATCGATGGTTACGACGCGAGCTTCCACTTCCTGGCCCATCTTGAAGTATTCCTTCGCATTGATGCTCTGGTTGCCCCAAGTGATTTCGCTGATGTGGATCAGACCTTCTACGCCCGGCTGGATTTCGACAAATGCGCCGTAATCTTCGATATTGACGATTTTGCCTTTCACGACAGAACCTTCCGATACGTCGGCTGCCAACACTTCCCACGGATGTGGCGTAAGTTGTTTGAGGCCGAGGCTGATCCGTTTTTTGTTCTCGTCGAAGTCGAGCACCACCACGTTGATCCGTTGGTTGAGCGACAATACTTCGCTTGGGTGCGAGATACGACCCCAGCTGATATCGGTAATGTACAGCAAGCCATCTACGCCGCCCAGATCCAGGAATGCGCCGAAATCGGTGATGTTTTTGACAATACCTTCCAATACCTGGCCTTTCTCAAGGCTGCCGAGAATTTGCTCGCGTTGTTCGGCCAGATCGCTTTCGATCAGGGCTTTGTGGCTGACAACGGCATTTTTGATTTGCTCGTTGACTTTAACCACTTTGAATTCCATCATTTTACCGACATACTGGTCGTAGTCGATCACCGGTTTTATGTCGATTTGCGAACCTGGCAGGAATGTTTCCAGACCATTGCAATCCACAATAAGGCCACCTTTGGTTTTGCTGATAACCGAACCGCGGATGATCGTACCGTTTTTGAAAGAATCCACGATGCTTTCCCAGGCACGCAGGATTTTTGCTTTACGACGGCTCAGACCGAGTTGGCCTTGGCTGTCTTCCTGACTTTCCACGTATACTTCTACTTCATCACCTGGCGCCAGGCCCGGGATGTCGCGGAATTCACTCATTGGAATCAAGCCGTCAGATTTGTAATTGATGTCCAGTACGACGTCGCCACCGCTGATCGCGCTGACGCGGCCTTTGATCACTTCGTTTTCCGAAACATTGCTCAACGTGGCATCGTACGATTTAAGCATCGTAACTTTCTCATCGGCCGTGTAAGCCGTTGCGCCACGCTTGTCCATTGCCCAGTTGAAATCGTCGTGTGCGCCGCCAGCGATCACAGGTTCGAATTCTGGCAATTCAACATCTCCTTCTTCCTCTTCTTCCACCACAGGTGCTGCGGTTTTCTTAGGCGCCGGAGCGGCTTTCGGCATTTCTTCTACCTCGGCTACCGTTTCTTCTACAGGCTCGTCCTCTGCAACAGGGGTTGCTTCTTCTTCGGCTGTTGCAGGCGCTGCTTCCTCGGTTGTTTCCGTTTCGGCAACAACTGTTTCGGCTGCTACGGGCGCTGCTTCCTCGGTTGTTTCCGTTTCAGCAACAACTGTTTCAGCTGCCGGCTGGTCGATACTCTCTACAATATCCGAAATTTCATTTTCGGCTAGTGTTGTCTCTTCCACCGGAGCATCCTGTTCGTTGTTAACGTCTTTTTCTTCTTCTAACATAATTGAAAAAGTGGTTGATTTTAAGGGCACTGTTTTAGTTTAATTGTTCCGGCTTCACTCCCGGACGAAACCGTTGTCCGACGCTTTTTTTCAAAAGCGGGCGCGAAGATAGCAAAATATTATTTTGCAATTAATATTCGGCCGCTTTTTTCCAGTAAAAAGGCTGAAAGGCTGATTATTCTATCTTTATCACGCTTTTTTCCAGCACTTCTTCATAATAAGCCTCATAATCGGGTAGAATATTTTCAATGTCGAAACGGCGTGCCTGGGTCAGGGCATTGTCGCGAAACTGTTGCAGCATACCCTCGTCGCTCAGTAATTTGATCGCATAGTAAGCCATCTCGTCCACATTGCCCGGGTCGCTCATAAAGCCGGTGACCCCGTGAATATTCACTTCGGGCAGCCCGCCGCTATTGGAAGAAATGACCGGTACTTCGCAGGCCATAGCCTCCAGCGCAGCCAGACCGAAGCTCTCGCTTTCCGACGGAATAATGAACAAATCGCAAATGGCCAGCAACTCCTCAATCGCATCCTGCTTGCCCAAAAATCGAACCTCGTCGCTCAATCCTAAATCGCGGCATAGCCTTTCCGCATTCTGGCGCTCTGGGCCATCGCCGATCATCAGGAGTTTGGAGGGCACTTTGTCGTGCACCTGCCGGAAAATCTGGATGACGTCTTCGACCCGTTTTACCTTCCGGAAGTTGGAGGTATGGACCAGGATGCGCTCGCCTTCGGGAGCGATTATTTTCTTAAAATGGTCCTTGTTTACTTTCTTAAAGCGTTCAAAATCAATAAAATTGTAAATAACCCGCATATCGCGGTGAATATCGAACAGCCGCAAGGTGTCGTCTTTCAGACTTTGCGATACGGTCGTCACACCATCGCTTTTATTGATACTGAATTCGACCACCGGCGCAAAGGCGCGGTTGTTGCCAACCAGCGTAATATCGGTCCCGTGCAGTGTGGTCACTACGGGTAAATACCGCCCGTGTGCCAGCAGGATTTTTTTGGCCATATAGGCCACGGCCGCGTGCGGAATCGCATAGTGTACATGCAGTAGGTCCAGGTTCTGGTACCGCACCACATCGACAATTTTGGAGGCTAAGGCGGTGTCGTACGGCGGGTACTCGAAAAGCGGATAGTCTGCACTCTCCACTTCGTGGTAAAAAACATTTTCCTGGAAGTGCGATAAACGAACCGGCCGGCGGTAGGTAATAAAGTGAATTTCATGTCCGCGGCGCGCGAGTCCCAGTCCGAGTTCTGTGGCGACCACGCCAGAACCCCCATAGGTCGGGTAACAAACAATACCGATTTTCATTGAATCTTAAGGTGGGTGAAAAGGTGTGATTAGCGTTTGCTGATGCGATTGCGCGTTACTTGTCGCTGGCGGCTGCACCTGAACCGCGTTACATCCTCGTCCCGCAGTGCACGGTGCTTGGTAGCGCGACCTTGTACGCGTGCGCGCCATTTCTGCCAGTTGCGCAGCGTCATTTCATGCCGCATCAATCGGATGACGTCGGCCTCCGGCAAGCCGAACTGGGCAGTGATCGCCTCAAATGGCGTGCGATCTTCCCAGGCCATTTCGATAATCCGGTCAATGGCCGCGTCGGTAAGATTGAATTTCAAGTAGAGTTCTTTCAAAATACATAAGGTGTTAGTCTATCTCTAACAACGGAGTACGGCTGTGGGTTTAGCGTACGAATATAACAAAGTCCTTTTCATAAAACTTAGGTTGCAAACTGCGCAAGGTTACGCGTACGTGGAGGGGATATTGGTTTGGCACCGGGAATTTTATTTATGATTTAAATTGTCGGAGCTCTAGGCATTAAAACCGCTGTAACGCCAATAGCAATCGTTCTGGTAATTCCTCTCGGCAGGCAGCCTGATAATCCTGGAAGGAACAGGGTATCAGGCGATGGCGGTCGTGTTTCTTGCGCGTGGGTACGGGCACCTGCATCCACCAGCGTCCGCTTTTAGTGCTTTTCCAAAAAGTGAGCTGGTAATTCATTTGCCGAAAATCCACAATATATTCGGTCAAACCAGTGGTCGAAGCGGGATAATCGTTTTTACGGCTGAAAAAGCCGTCGAGAAAATACCACAACATTTGCGCGACGCCCTGGGCGGTTTGGGCATCGCGATCGAGTTCGCGATTAAAGCCATAAATGCCGAAAGAAGTCAGTTTATCGCTCATGCCCGCGTAGCGACAAAGCTGGCAGGCTTCTTCCCAATAATAACCCGAAGGCGACGCTTTTTCCACGCCGGGCGCTTCACTTTGTTTCAAAGCCGCCAGGTGAAAAGCCAACAAATCCGCGTCGCGTAAAACAGGTTCGGTTTCTTCCAGGCTGGCCCGGGATTTACCCAGTCGCAGCGCATCAAAATTATGTTTTTGTAAAAATTGTACAGCGCTACCGGAAGCAAAATGGGTTTGAAAACCGACGGCACCAAAATGGAACAACAACGGATGACGCGGTGCCAGCAACGGCGTGTAAACAGCGTCCGGTGCATCCCATCGCAAATACGCATCGATCACCGTAAAATTGACCAATGCTTTCGCATCCTGATAGGCAAAAAACTGACCACGCGCCAGCTCATCTTTCATACCGATGATTACCGGCAAAATCTTTCCGCTTAGCAATTCATAGATGACCGGAATGAGTTGTGATACCTCCGCTTTGCGCAGATTACCCAAATCAACAATGGCGGATGGTGCAAAGGGACAAGCAAGTGCATATAGTTGCTCACGCACGGCATTTGCATCCTTCTCACCGACCCCAACAATTGCGATCCGGGCTTTTTTTAGGTCGGGGAATGCCCCCACAAAGTGTTGAATATTTTTCCCAAAGTGGGTGTCCGGCAGGTTTTGTAATAACTTAACAAGGGACGCGCCATGGGGCTTAAGCCAGTTTTGTAGCATTTTCAGGTAAGATATTGTGGATGTTTTGGACAAAAAATCAGTTGTGATACAAATGACGCAGCATTGATGCGCCCTCAAAAGTAAAGACTTTGACAGATCGGCGGCAAAGATTGGTTTTTCTCTACATTTGCGGCTCATTTGCCTAACCACCACCAAGTTATTTTCACAGCATGGAAGCTTTGCTGAATCAGTATAAAGAAAAAAGACCGGAAGTTGTCTTTGAATGGCGTGACACAGAAACCGAGGCTGAAGGATGGATTGTCATCAACTCGTTGCGTGGCGGTGCGGCCGGCGGCGGTACGCGTATGCGCAAGGGCCTCACGAAGGAAGAAGTTATCTCCTTGTCGAAAGTAATGGAGATAAAGTTCAGTGTGTGCGGTCCACCGATCGGCGGCGCTAAAAGCGGTATAAATTTCGATCCGGCCGATCCGAAACGCCTGGAAGTGTTGCAGCGCTGGTATCGCGCTGCGCTGCCGATTTTGAAACATTATTACGGCACTGGCGGCGATTTGAATGTGGATGAACTGAAAGATGTAGTGCCGATCACAGAGGCGCTTGGGCTTTGGCATCCACAGGAAGGAATTGTGCGCGGACACTTAAAACTCACTGAGGGTCAACAAATTAACATCATTGGGCAGCTGCGGTACGGCTGTACAAAAATTGTCGAGGATCCCGAATTTTTGCCGGAAGGCAGTGCGAATAAATATGCCGTCGCAGACCTGATTACCGGTTATGGCGTCGCGGAATCCGTGCGTCATTTTTACGATCTTTTTCATAAAACTTCACCGGACGGCAAAACTGCCATTATTCAGGGATGGGGAAATGTGGCAGCGGCAGCAGCCTGTTATCTGGCCAAAGAAGGCGTAAAAATTATCGGTATTATTGATCGCGCCGGTGGCATTTTGGCACCCGAGGGACTGTCTTTACAGGAGGTGAAAAATCTGTTCAACACGAAGGTCGGCAACCAAATTACCTCACCGGATGTTCAGCCGTTTGCAGTCGTAAATGAGCAAATCTGGAAAATGGGTGCCGATATTTTTATCCCCGGCGCGGCATCAAAATTAGTCAATCGAGCCCAGGTCGATGCGCTGCTCGAAGGTGGAATTGAAGTGATTGCCTGCGGCGCTAATGTACCGTTTGTAGATGATGAAGTTTTCTTTGGCCCCACGGCAAAATATGCGGATGAACGCACCGCAGTTATTCCCGACTTTCTGGCAAACTGTGGTATGGCACGTGTATTTGCTTATCTAATGCAGCCGGATGCCGTCATGACTGATCAGGCAATATTTGGAGATACATCGGCTACAATTCGACGTGGATTGGAAGAAGTTATAAAAATTACGCCTGATATCAATCAAATATCATCAAATGCCCTATATTTGGCCCTGAGAAAATTAGGTGTATAAATTTTTGGAACGAAATTAGTGACAAATGTGTCATTGGACGTCCAACCGTTTGTGCATCCTCACAATGAAACAATTACAAAGCAGTTAACATTCTTTAAACAAAAACAATTGACCTTATGACGGTTAAACAACTTTCATTACTCGTCTTCTTTCTTGCCGGGTGGTCAGCACTGACCGCACAGGAAGCCGCGACGCCAGCAATGGCTCCTTATCGCTCTTTTACACCTAAAGATCAATGGGAAATAGGTATTCATGCTGGTGTGCCTTATTTGCTGGGTGATATTGATGCGAAGCCGGGTTTTGGCGGTGGATTGCATGTACGCAAAGCAATTGACCATATTTTTTCTTTGCGCGCCAGCGCTACTTTTGCTAAAACAAAAGGTGAAAGCCCTGGCACCGCAAATGACCCGGATCGTTCGTACGACCTGCAATTCTTGGGCGGTAGCGCACAAGTGGTAGCTACCCTGAACAACTTCCGTTTTGATCGCGCGCACCGCCGTATCAATTTGAATGGTTTTGCCGGTTTGGGTTATTCCAGTTTTACAACCGATTATAAAGGGATTCCTCAATTGGAGAATCCATCCCAGACCGACGGTACCCGTAAGGCTAATAGCCCTTATGTAGAAGTTGGTGGCGGACTTGCCTTCCGCGTTAGCCCAAAATTTAATATTGGGCTTGAGTACAGTGTAATTTCACTTTTTGGAAAAAATTCCGATTTGTTGGACGGTGAGCAGAACCTGGGCCGTGCAGTGACTACTTTCCGCGACAACCTGCACTACCCACACTTGCTGCTTAATTTCAACATTGGAGGTAAAGCAGGTAAAGACGGCGTAGCGAAAAGCGAACCATTGTATTGGAGTAATCCATTGGGTCAGGTTTCTGAAGCGATCACCGCACTGGAAGCACGTCCGATCTACGATCCTACCGATACTGATAAAGACGGTATCATCGATGCAATAGACGACGAAGACGAAAGCCCAGCCGGTGCACGCGTAGATTCTAGAGGTGTAACGCTGGATAGCGACATGGACAAGGTACCAGACTATAAAGACAAAGAGCCATATTCTCCTCCAGGCTTCCGGGTCGACCCAATGGGTGTGGCGCAAGTGCCAAAACCAATTTCGGAAGATGATGTGAACCGTATCGTTGACGCTAAACTGGCAGCCTACAAACCACCGGTACAACCAGGTCTTTCCGACTGGTTCCTGCCAATGGTGAATTTTGAAGATAACCGTTACGACATCCGTTATTCTGAATACGAAAAATTATACCAGGTAGCCAGTGTTTTGAAGCAAAATCCAAACCTGAAAGTGGTAGCGACCGGTAGCACCGACGCGCGTGCTTCGGAGCAGTACAACAACGTACTGTCGTACAATCGTGCCAATGCAGCGGTCAATTTTATCGTGACGAACTACGGTATTGCCCGTGATCGCCTGATCCTGAACTGGAATGGCGAAGGCAGCCCGTTAATTCCGGTTAAAGGCGCTATCCTGCAAAACCGTCGCGTTGAATTCCGTGTCGCGAAAGGCGAAACAGAAATGAATCGCCCGGAAGGTCCGGAAGCAGGCAAAAAACCACGTATGAGTGGTAACAAAGCCGCTGGTTATTAATTTTCTAACCGGTTCAGGTTTTAAAATATAGTTTAGGTGGGCAATTCTCCGGAGGGAGGGTTGCCCATTTTCTTTTAAGTTGGAGCACCGACCAGTAATCTCATGCCAAACTCGACCCGCCATATATCAAAATCAGCGCCGCGGCTGTTTCTGTCCAGGAAGCATTTGAACGCGCTTTATAAGTTGGTGGTAGCGTTGCTGTTTATCGGGTTGCTGGCCTGGGAGTTTCAATCGCGCGAAAAACTGCCGGAATTATGGCGTGTTTTTGTCGAACGCATTCATACAGCCAATCCAGCCTGGATGATCATTACCCTGATTTTACTTCCTTTAAACTGGTTGGCCGAGACGCAAAAGTGGTTTCATTTTGTGCGCCACCTGGCGCCCATCCGCTATTCAAAGGCGGTGCAATCTGTGCTGGCGGGCATTAGTTTTTCGCTTTTTACGCCCAATCGGGTGGGCGAGTTTGGCGGACGCGTGTTGTTTTTGCCACCAGAGCAGCACTGGAAGGCCATTATTATTAACCTGGTTGGCAACCTCAGTCAGTATGTAGTATTACTTACCGGAGGGTCGCTGGGATTCTCGTGGTTTGCCGCTCATTTTTTTGAGATTGACCGGTACGTTGGGTGGGGGCTTATGGGTGTGACAATGACCGGATTGACCCTGCTGTACCTTTTTTATTTTAATATAAAGTTAATTATTCCACTTGCGCGTAAAGTACCGTGGCTGCGCCATTTTAGACGTTTTGTCAAAGATGTGCGCACGTTAGAGCAATTTAAACAGCAGGATCTGGCTTATTTGTTACGTTGGTCGGCTATTCGATACACTATTTATTCTACGCAATATTTTTGTTTATTGCAATATTTTGGCATTGAAACGAGTATTATAGGTGGTTTTGCCGGCATTACCACTATTTTTTTACTACAAACGGGGATTCCACTGCCACCTATCAGTGGGCTGGCAGCACGGGGAAGTTTGGCGGTTTTTGTGTGGTCGCATTTTGGTGCTAACGAGATTAGCAGTCTGGCAACTACCTTTGTGTTGTGGATAATAAACCTGATTTTGCCCGCGTTACTTGGTACTTTTTCACTTTTATCCGTCAATATTGCCAAATCCATTGGATATGACGATCACTAGATTTTTTACCCTCGGGCTTTGCCTTTTTTTTATGGGCTTTACCCTGCCGGTTCCGACGCCCCCCCCGCCGTTTGAACCCTGCCAGAACACGAATACCACTTTCCAAAATGGAGAGCGGCTGACGTATAAAATTTATTACAATCTTAATTTTATCTGGATCCCGGCCGGAGAAGTGACCTTCAAAGTCTTCGATGAGGACAAACAATATCACTACCAGGCCATCGGGAAGACATACGATTCTTACGAATGGTTTTTTGCGGTCAATGATGCCTACGACTCCTGGGTAGACAAGGCTACGCTCCTGCCAAATTACTCGGAGCGCAGCGTGAGTGAAGGTAAATACCACATCTTTGAAAAAATTGCATTCAAGCAGGATGCCAAGAAAATGTATGTGGTGCGGGCCGACCATAAGGGCGCTGCGGAAACTGCCACAGAGCACGGGGTGAAAAGTTGTGTGCATGACATTCTAGCCTCCCTGTACATGTTGCGCAACGTGGATTTTGCGTCTGAGCAGATAGGTTTTAAAGTGCCGTTCCATATTTTTATGGATAAAGAGGAGTTTTCGCTGAAGATGCGTTATCTGGGTAAAGAGCGCAAAAAGGTGCATAATATGGGCAAATACGATACCCTGAAGTTTCAACCCGATGTAATCGCCGGGAGTGTTTTTAAAGAAGATGATAAAATGACAGTCTGGGTGTCTGATGACCAGAATCGTATTCCTGTTTTGATTGAATCGCCGGTTTCTGTGGGCTCGGTGAAAATGGTTTTGAAAGAATATTGGGGTTTGAAATACGACTTCAAAGCCAAAATTTAGGTAGGCTGGTTTTATAAAAGATAGGGGATAATGCCGGGTTACGGGGTTATCCCCTCTCTTTTTATCAGGTAATTGTTCGTATGTTCGCAGCGCTTTATGGAAAGTGGTTGTTTATGAACGATACAAATCGCAGCCTTCTCATTGCCGTTATTGCCTGTGCGGCTATGTTTTTCTTTGCCAAATCAACCCAGATGTCGGACGGCAAAAACTGGATCACCTGGGTTTTTGCTGTTTCTACCTTAGGACTTAGCGTAAGGGGGTTCTGGACGGGTATTCGCGGTGCCAGACAATTAAAGACGCCCTGGTCCTGGCTAGCGCCGGGCATGAACGCCTTTATCTTTATTACGTTTGCAGCATTTTCGGTGCTCTTACTTTGGGTACTCCAAAAAAAATAATTCCTTGAAAAGAGAATTCCTGTTTAATCTCGGTCTACTCGTGCTTATCAATGTATTGGTAAAGCCATTCTTTATTTTTGGAGTGGACTTGACGGTGCAAAACCGGGTGCCGGAGGGTGATTACGGATTGTATTTTACCTTGATCAATTTTACGTATATCTTTCAGATTTTCAACGACTTTGGCATTCAGAATTTCAATAACCGCCAGGTAAGTCAGCATCCGCATCTGTTAGCCAAATACTTTCCCAATCTACTCGCACTTAAAGCGCTGTTAAGCCTGTTTTATTTTTTGCTGGCCATGCTGGCGGCCTGGAGCGTTGCCCATTATGATACCCGCGCACTGGCATTGCTTGGTATATTGCTGATCAATCAAATCCTCACACAGGGCATTTTATTCTTGCGCTCCAATATTTCAGGACTGGGTTATTTTCGACTGGATAGTCTGCTGTCGTCATTGGATAAATTGCTGATGTTGGGTACTTGTGGGTTGTTGTTATGGGCCAATCCGCTGCCGCAATTGTTCCCGTTTTCGATTGAGTCGTTTGCGCTGGCCCAAACTGTGGCGCTGGCAATTACCGTCCTGATCGTGTTTGTCTTACTGCGTCGGAAAGCTGCCTTTTCAATACGACCATCATGGGCAAGTAACTGGCGCGCAGGCCGCCCGGCGTTGCTGTTTTTATTTAAAAAGAGTTTGCCTTATGCACTGGTGATCTTACTAATGACAGCTTATACGCGCTTAGATGCCGTGCTGCTGGAGCGGATTTTGCCAGATGGTAAAATCCATGCAGATGTTTATGCCGGGGCCTATCGCTTATTGGATGCCGCCAATATGTTTGGTTATTTGTTTGCGTCGTTGTTGTTACCGATGTTTGCCCGATTGCTCAAAGGAAATACGGACGGCACTACGGTGCGACCATTGGTGTCGCTTAGTTTCAAATTGATATGGGCGGGAAGCGTCACCCTGGCGGCTACGGTTTTTTTTGCACGCCAGCCCCTGGTAGAATTAATGATGCCCGAACGAGCATCCCCCTATCGCTGGGACACATTGGGTATATTGATCTGGGCATTCGTACCCGTTTGTACCACCTATATTTTTAGTACGCTGCTCACCGCCCATGAACGGTTGATGCAGATGAATCGATTCTTTATAATTGGGCTTGGACTGGATATTGTGCTTAATGTGAGCCTGGTACCCCATTGGAAAGCACAGGGTGCAGCTGTTGCCACCCTTAGTACGCAAGTTTTCATTGCGATCTGTATGGTGTGGCTCTGTACCCGTACGTTTCGATTCAGTGCCCCCTGGAGCAGCATCGCCCAAGTCCTTGGTTTTGCCTTTTTTGTGGTAAGTGCAGATGCGCTGCTGTTCGCATACGTACCGGGTACCTGGTTCGGTCACGTGGCAGGCGCGTCCTGCATCGGTGTAGGTGGATTGTTTTTGTTTAAAATGATTGACCTGCGTCGCGCACTCGC
>JBBRDQ010000015.1:0-46674 GCA_038203695.1 Chitinophagales bacterium | reverse complement strand
TTTTTGAATGTCCTGCTCGGCACCGGAGATGACGGCAGTGTCCAGCCCGAAAAGAAAACCGCCTAATCCGACGGTGATCGACCACAATACGAGTTTACTGTTCATGTTTGAGTCAATTAAAAATTACGAATTACGAATTACGGATTTGCCCGTTACGACAGGATGGGAACACGGATTTAAGCGGATTTTACGGATTAAAACGGATTTGCCTGTTACGGTAGGATTAAAAACAGATTTTTTATAGGTTCACCTTTGGCAATGGATAAAACATGGGGTGCACGCCATGAATTTGAAAATTTGTTCGATTCATATAGTCTGATCCCCCATTTATCTTTCAGTCGCTACGGGAAAAATCCGTTTTAATCCGTAGAATCCGCTTAAATCCGTGTTCCCATCCTGCCGCTCCGGGCAATCCGTAATTCGTAATTCGTAATTCGTAATTTTTAATTCGTAATTAACCCCTGCTTTCCCGCAAAATCAAGATAATACACCGTAAACCCTTTGTCCGGGTCACTCTTGACGGCTTCTTCGTACATAATCTGCACTTTGTTCGGACCGGGTTTCAACCATTCCTTTTGCAGTTCGATCGTTTGATCTTCAATGCCCTTGCCCTGATTGGGCGGCAGATAGACCGCGTTGTCGTCGTTGAAAATGACCAGTGCCTCGCGGTTACTGTTGACGCCCTGGTAGCGGATCGGCATGACGAGCGTGGGCGAATTGTAGACGTCGGACGGAATCTGGAACGTAAAATTCTCGGACACGATTTTATCGGCCGTTTTGCCCAGTTGCACCACCATATTTTGCTGTTTTGGTTTGGCCTTGCTGCGATCCCAGCCGAACAGGCGCACACTGCCGTCGGGCGAGGCTTCCGGATAGTATTGCAGGTTTTCATAGACGTAGCGGCGCGCCTGGTCATCTATAAAAACGATGTCGAAGTAATAATCGGCCAGCAACCAGCCACGCGGGGTGGATTCGACGGTGCGTTTGAAATCTTCAAAAGTAGCCGCGCTGTTCCTGCCCGGTTCAGGTGGATTGGGCACGTACTTTTTTTGTTTGGTATCGTAGGCTACTTGCCTGAACCACAATACGTTATCATCGTTCAGGTAATACGCAGCGGCTGTGGTCACGGTCGACATAAGTACATCACCCGGCTGCTTTTTTTGTTTGATAAAGGCGCAGGGTTGTTTCCAGTTGGTAAAATTGAACTCGGCGATGTTGTTGTTGACCACGTGTCCTTCGACCTGTTCAGCCAGCACCAGTTGTTTGAGTTCCGGCCAGCGCACACTGGCCAGGATAAAGATAAACGGGAAAAATAACAGGGCATAGCGGGCCGTATTCGACGTTGCCGGGGTGAATTTCTGGCTAACGATCGTGAACAACCAGTAGAAAAACACTGCGGCCGACAACAAAAACCACGGAAAAACAAAGATGAAATAACGCGGTAAAGCCGGCTCGCGAAAGAAGAAACACATCAACAAAAACGGCACCACCACGAAAGCAGTAAGCCAAGCACCGGCGCGGGGTCGCAAGCGGTAGGAAACGATTAGTCCGGCCAGGGCGGGAAAATAAACCAGCGTAGGATCGTAGCGCAATACGCCGTGGTAAATATCAAATGCCGTCCACGGCTGGCTTTGCCAAAGTTCGGCCAGTCGTGCACCTTGCGGTAACACCCAATCTACCTGTTCCCGGGAAAGCATCACCGACAGCGGCGCGCGCAACAGGTCGTTGACACCGGGAATTACCAGCAAAAACAAGGGCAAACTCAGCATGCCCAACCAGAAATATTTATTGCGAAAGCGGTCGGCAGTATTGTCTTTTATGTGTTGCGCCGCGACGATGAGGGCATACGTGCCGGCAGAAAAAGCAAAGAAAAAGGTGAGTTGGTGCGACAGTAAGGCTGCAACCAATACCGGCAACATAAGTGAGAGGTATTGAGGCGAAAGGCCGTTTTTTTGCCAGAAATTACGCGATGCAGGATCTTTTTTGGCTTCAAATGCCTGTAAAAACAGGAGGGCCAGCAATAGAAAGAAGAAAGCGAAAATGGCGTAATTGCGGGCGATCCGCGACCAAAAAATCAGGTACATGGAAAAAGTCGCCGCAAAAGCCGCAATGAGCCCAACATAGCGGTTGACCAGTTGCGTGCCAATCCGATACAGCAAGTAAATCGAACCCACGCCGAATAACACACTTGGGAAACGCGCCCAGAAAGCCGTGGCACCAAATACTTTGAATAACGGAATAATGACGGCGGTCAGCAGGATACCGTTGTTATCGGTGGTGAGCAGCGGTCCGGTTCCGTTGTTGAAATCTCGCGCTCGCAAGACGTGCACGAACT
Source organism: Chitinophagales bacterium (assembly GCA_038203695.1). Classification (GTDB taxonomy): domain Bacteria; phylum Bacteroidota; class Bacteroidia; order Chitinophagales; family Saprospiraceae; genus M3007. The sequence continues at coordinate 44,339 of JBBRDQ010000015.1, read as the reverse complement.
CGTCCACCCACAGGGAAAGCGCATCCAGGTTGACGATGCGCAACACCAGCCCGACCAACAACAAACCGAGCAGTGCCGGTTTGGTATAGCGGTTGACCAAGGCAGTCCAGTCGGGTGGCGGCGTTTTTACGGCTTTTGTTGTAGCGGAAACTGCCGGCTTGACGCGATTGACAGGACGCGCTTGTTTTGCTTTGGCCATTACGTGGATCAGTTGATGAAGACACAAAATATGGGCATACCCGCCGCAATATTTGCACGAACCAACGAGACGACCAAGTTTGCCGGTACTTTTTTTATACCATATCGAAGGCGATTTTTTCTAGGACACTGTCGATGCTCGGTGCGCTGCCAATATATTCCACCGGTACATCAACGCCGGTTTGTTTTTGGATCAGGTCGCTGAGAATGAGCATTGAAATGGAATCCAGTCCATAATGCGACAGCGCATGGCGTGTATCCACGTCTTTGACGGGCAGATTCAACATATTGGCAACTTCCTGCAGGACCACCAATCGCATCGCACCGGCATCAGCAACCAGTTCATTTTCAAGGTTTTTTGCCACTATTACTGCCTGAAAGTATTGAAACAAAGGCAATTGCCCGTTTCGACCGGCTAAAAACAGCGGCCAGTCCATGTGCTGCACCACAATCTGTGGGACGTCCACATTAAAAACGGCTTCCAGCGCTGCAATCCCTTGTACGGCCTGCAAGCAACCGATTCCCATGCTGGCAAAGACCTTTTCGAGTCCGAGTTTTTCCACCATTCCGATCGACCAGGCACCCCAGTTGATACTCAATCCCGGCAATCCGAGGTGGCGCCGTTGTTGCGCCAGTGCATCAAGTGCGGCGTTGGCAGCGGCATAATTGGCCTGACCGCGATTGGGGAAACAACTACCAATGGAGGAAAACAGCACAAAGTGCTCCAGCGGTACCGATTTAAATAATTCATGCAAGGCCCATGCACCGGTTATTTTGGCATCCAGTACCCGGCGTAATTGCGTTTCGGTGAGTGATTCGAGGATTTGATCTTCCACGATCCCAGCACAGTATATCACACCGCGCACAGTATCCAATTCGATCCTGGCTGGTAGCGATTTGACCGATTGCGCGTCGGATAAATCCAGGTGGATCACCTCAATGATCGCGCCTTTTTGCCGGAGTTGCAGTATCCAGGCATAATCCGGATGCTGCGGCCAGGTTTCGAGCGACGGAACAGGGCGGCTGGTGGTAAGAATAAGATGCCTGGCTTGGGATTGTAACATCCATTCCACCACATTTTTGCCGATCGCACCAAATCCACCGGTGACCAGGTACTGGTAGTGCCGGCTGAAAGCAGGCGGCGCAACGGGCAGCGGTTGCTGAAATGGTTGCAGGCGCAAGACGAAGGATTCTCCGTTGCGCAGCGCGATCTGGTCTTCCGTTTGACCGGAATTTGTTACAATTTCCGCCAGCAAACCAAGGTCCGTTGCCTCCGTAATGTCCACCATGCCGCCACCATTGGCCGCAAATTCCTGGTGGCAAAATACCCGCGCCATGCCCCACAAAGGTGCTTGGCAGATGTTGACGCACAACGGATGCGCCGCAACAAACTGGGCAGATTCCGTTATAAACCAGCATTTTCCGGCATGTTGCGTCGCCCGGATCGCCTGGGCGAGACATAGCACCGGTTCGCAGACAAGCGGTGCTATGTCTTCCGGTGTACTTGCGTCCAGTGCAAGAAAATTAATAATAATAGCCTGTCTATCAACATATTGTAAACAGGCAATCAATTCACCCGTCCGAATGGCAACCGACGCAGCAGGCTCTGTATTAAATTGAAATTGTACTACCTCATGTCCCAGTAGACGCAATTTTTCGCCTAGCAAAGTTGCCCAGCCTTTTTTATCGGAAAGCAGGACAAAGGACTGCGGTTTGTTTGTAAAGCCGATCGGTTCCAAAACACGGGTTTCCCATGCCGGCGTCGACAGGTACCGGGCGATCTGGGCCGGGCCGGGCGTCAGCGCAGCGGCTTGTATGGTGCGGGTACAAAACCCCGTAATCGCGGCGATCGGCGTACCGGAAGCATCGTACAAATACAGGTCGGTTTTAGTGCTGTACGCGGTTTCTTCGACCAGATATGCCCGGGCAAACATGCGCGTTTGTGCGGGGCCAAACACCCGGATTTGCTCGATTTGTACGGGTATTTCAAAACGCGTTGGCGTCGATTTATCCTGGAATTTGATGGCCAGCGCCGTTTGAAAGACCAGATCCAGCACAATTGGATGCAGGTGATACCGTGCATCGCAGTATTCTGCTGGCACGACCAGTTCGCTGATAACGGATTGGTCGACGCGGTACACCTGTTGAATACCCTGGAAAGCCGGGCCGTACTGGTATTTGGAAAGGTCCAAAAATGCGTACATATCAGCACCTGAAATCCGGGAAGATGCCTGTTCCAGCAGCGTCTCCAGGGCGATCCGGCCCGAATGCCCGGGCGCTGTAATGCGGTAGGCTGCGTCCGATACGGGTTCAAATTGTTTTGGGAACAAGGTTTTTGTACTGGAAATAGCGATTTGACTATGCTGCACGTCTAATTGCAAACGCGTGAAAAAAGCCGCTTTTTTCGAAAAGCGGACGGCTTTATTAAAACGCAGATTTTCAAGGATATACGCACTATCCGGGTGAACGGTATGCAGGGCGGCCAGCATCATATCGATATAGGTAGCGCCGGGCAGCAAGTGTTCGCCCATGATGATATGCTCATTCAACCAGGGGATTTTTTCGGTAGACAGCAATGCTTCCCATTGCCTATCCTGGCCTTCGGTTTTTGCGCCTAAAAAAACGCCGTCCGACGGTCGCAAGCGCCGCAGCCGGCTTTTTTCGGGTTCCTGCCACAAGGGTTCATTTTGCCAGGCATACGTGGGCAATGGCAGGAAACGCCCTTGCTCGTACAGTGTTTGCCATTGAATATTGAATCCGGCTTCATAGAGATTGGCCAAGGTGAGCAAGTCATGGTCCGGACCCGACGCAACGGCGTTGACGATGGCTGATTTGCCCGGCGTAACCATCGCTCGCAGTGGCAGGAGCAGCGTTGGCTTGCCCGATATTTCCAGAAAATAGTGTGACCCGCTTTTGTTTATTTTTTCGATAACGGCTTGAAATTGTACGGGTTCGGTGAGGTTTTTCAACCAGTAATCTGCCGTAATATCCTCCGCTTTCAATACGCCGCCTAACACAGTAGAATACAACAGCGTTTGACCGGTTTGTGCAACCAGGTCCGGAATCAGCAAATCCTGCGCAGTCAGTGCCTCGAAAGCCGGACGGTGGTGATAGGCAACTTTTTCGGATAAAAACAGGCTGTGCATATCCAGCGCTTTCATTTCGGCGGCTAACTTTTTGAGGGCCGCCGCGTCGCCGGAAAGCGTGGTATATTGTGCGCCATTGCAAGCGGCCACGCTGATATAGCCATTATGCGCTTTTAATAAAGCTGTAATTTGCGGCTCCGAGGCCGTTACTGCCAGCATCGCGCCGTTGTCCGCCCGGACTCGCAAAATTTCCGTGCGCTTGAAAATAAGTGCCAGACATTGTTCCAGACTATATACACCGGCTTCGTAAAATGCCGCAAATTCTCCGGCGCTGTGGCCGACTACCGCCTCGGGCTGAATCCCCCGCGAACGCCAGAGTGCCGCCAGACTAACCTGGTGAAAAAACTGGGCAGGATGCGATAAATAACTTTCGGTAATCAGGTCGTTCTTTTTTCGACCGGCTAGTTCCACCAGTACCGACAATCCGGAGATCTGTTGGTACATGGCTGTGCATTGCAAGTATTTTTCGCGAAAAACCGGCTGCTCCGCCAGTAAGTCGCGGCTCATGCCATAATTGAGTGCGCCTACCCCGGAAAAGACCCACACCATTTTTCGGCCTTGTATTTTTCGGGAAACCGCTACAGGTGGTGCCTCGGCAAATGCCTGTAACTGGACGCAGAGTTCTTGCCGGGAACGCACGGCAAATACCTTGCGATGGTTCAGGTGCGACCGGCGGCGCGCTGCGGTGTAACACCAATCTTCAAGGCGGGCATCCGGTTGTTGCCCGATTGTATGCGCATATCCGGCCGCCAGACTTTTGAGCGCGGTGGTGGATTGTGCGGAGACGGGGAATAAAAACAAGGCATCATCTTCCCGTTTTGCAGCCGCTACATCAGATTTTACCGGCACTGCCTGCACCAACACGTGCGCATTACTACCACCAAAACCAAAAGCGTTGACCCCGGCGATCCAAGGGGTTTCATTGCGCGCCAGCACCTGCACCTGCCGCGGAATTTGCAATCGCAGTTGGTCGAATGGAATGGCGGGGTTGGGCGGGTCGGCGTGTAAATTCGGCGGCAATTGCCCTTTTTGCAGGCAAAGCACTGTTTTGATCAATCCGGCAATACCGGCCGCCGATTCGGTATGTCCGATGTTGCTTTTACAGGAGCCGATCCACAGGGGTGCTGTGCAATCTGCTTCTACCCGGTAAACCATACCGATCGAACGCGCCTCGATCGGATCGCCCGAAGAAGTGCCCGTCCCATGCGCCTCCACAAATGATACTTGTGCTGGATTGATATTGGCCTGTTTGCAGGCGGCGCGCATCACGGCCATTTGGGCCTGGCCGTTCGGCACGGTAATACCAGTGGTATGGCCGTCCTGATTCACCGCCGAACCAATGATAACACCCTGAATGTCATCGCCCGCGTCGATAGCGTCCTGCAAACGTTTCAACACGACCACGCCAACCCCTTCACTGCGCACGTACCCGTTTGCACCGGCCGAGAAAGATTTGCAGCGTCCGTCTTTGGATAAAAAACCGGTTTTTGTTTCGGCGATGTAAAAATCGGGGAGCAGGGTCAGCATGGCACCGCCAGCCAGCGACAGATCCGATTCGCCGCGTTGCAAACTGCTGCAAGCCTGGTGTACGGCGGTGAGTGACGCGGAACAAGCCGTATCGATCGACATGGAAGGTCCCCGGAAATCGAAGGTGTATGACAACCGGTTGGACAACATGGTATTCATAATGCCGGTCGAAGCAAACGCACTGTATTCCAGCGGATCCAGAAATTGCATCAGGTGGTAATCCATGGTAAAACAACCCATAAAAACACCGACTTGTCGGCCTGCCCAGGCATGTGCGTCCACCCCACCCTGCTCCATCGCTTCCCAGGCAACCTGCAGCGCCAAGCGCTGTTGCGGGTCCATATTGGCGGCTTCCAGCGACGACAACCCAAAAAAGCCGTGGTCGAATCCTTTTACATCGTGCAGAAAACCACCCTGTGGTGCGATCATCGCGCCCGGCTGGGTACGGTCGGCCGCATAAAAATAATCCTGGTTCCAGCGATCGGTCGGTACATCACCAACGGCGTCTTTGCCGCTGGTGAGCAGGTCCCAGAATTTTTCGGGCGAATCGGCACCGCCTGGAAAGCGGCATCCCATGCCGATGATGGCGATCGGGCTGTAGGTGGGTGATTGCATGGCTTGTTTTTAGGTTACGGCAGGATGGTGGAACGGATTGGGGTGGTTTGCCCGTGGCGGCAGGATAGTAAAACGGATGACACGGATTAGGCGGACTAGAACGGGTTTTTTCCTGTAGCAGCAAGATGGCAGAACGGATTTTTTGTAGGGTTTACCCATAGCGGCAGGATTGGAAAACGAATGACACGGATTAGGCGGATTGGAACGGATTTTTTCCTGTAGCAGAAGGATGGCAGTCCGGATGAAGCGAATTTTCTCGTCACTGGCGACCTCGGAGAGGTCAAACGTTTGTAGATAATTGATTTCCCACCTTAAAACATTGACTACAGCAACCGCACCGCTTAGTGTAGGGCTGTCCAATCATCCCCAGCAATTGGCGCAAATCGGTGGGCTCGGGGGCAGGGCGGCGGTCATCAAATCATTGTAAGACAGATGATTATGTAGCAATTTCAGTTTCATGCCGGATGGGCAAGTCGTGCTATCGTTCATTTGCTCCAGCGTAAGCCCGGTGGGGCCGAAGTCCATGGGAATTTGCACCTGTTGGCCTTTGGCATTCACTTCCAGGATCAGGAGCGGCGCAGCGCCGTATACCTGAATGTAACTGAGCCCATTCTGGTCATTTACCAGGAGCAGCACAAAATTGCCATAACCTGTCTGGCTGTTATTGGTCGAATCGATATTACAGATAGTCCATTGACTGCCGGGTGTCGTGACGGCAATCGTAGCCGCACTGATAAGCGGATACACGGCAGCGGTGAAGGCATTTTGCAAAGCCACGGACACCTGTTTGCTGTTAAGCGTAGCGACCAGCGAAGGGTCGACGGAAAACAAGGGCACGCCATTTGGCAAGGCAAACGCAGCATCGGTCAGGTTGGCCGAAAAAAGATTAGTCTGGGAAAAAAGCGTACTCTGGAGCGAAGAAAAAGCAAAAGAGGTCGGTTTTAGATCAGCGGAAGGGTCCAGTACGGTGCCGATAAACTGGGTACCGATGAGTTTTGAAAAATCAAAAGACGCACCCTGCATTTGCGCCTGGGTAAAGGTCATGCCGCTCAGGTTGGCATTCGACAGATTTGCCAGTCCGAGGTCCGCACTTTGCGCATTGGCACTTCCGCCGTACCAGTGTGCGCCCGACATTTCCACAGCATACAGATTCGCCTGTTTGAAATTGGCGTTGGGCATATAGGCGTTGGAAAGCACCGCAGCATTCGAAATGGCGCTGGTCGTTTGTACCAGCAAAAGCGTACCGTTGTTATTGACCTGGTAGACCGTAGTGCCGTCGGTAACCGTCCAGCGATTGCCGGGTTGTACTACTTTTACAATGGCATTATTGGAAACGTTTAGCGGCGGCTGGTGCATATCGGCCGGCACCTGACTTTGATCCAGGGTCGGCCCATCGGTAAGTGGCAGGGAAGCCATGGTTTTTTTAGCGCCTAATTGCGCGCCTGGTAATTGAGCAGCTTCGAGAATAGCATTTGACAAATTAGCACCGATCATCGAAACACCGCCACTGATCGAAGCGAAACTCAGATCGGCAAACGCCATCTGGGCACCATTCAGGGTTGTATTGTCCAGTTTGGTATTCGCCATTTTAGCGCGGGCAAATACGACATCGGTCAGATCGTGTCCGGTGAAATTGCACCCTTTCAAGATGGCACTCATGAAATTCGTGTCTGCATTGATCTGGCACTGGGTGAGATCGTGTCCGGTGAGATTGGCACCGATCAGAATGGCACCCCGGAAATCCAGGTGATCTTCCACACCCCGGGCGCTGGAGAAATCGGTATTGATCAGGGTCGCGCCATTAAAAGTGGCTGAATTGACCAAGGCATTGCCCAACTGACAACCGACCAGGGAAGCATTGGTAAAATCTGCCTGCTGCAAATTTGTAAAGTTGGTCTGCGTCGCACCGGGTGCATTGAACTGCGCGAGGTTGAGCGTGCAGCCACGCAGGACCGACTGGCTCAATTTCGCGTACTGTAGATTGGCTTTTACGAAGGAGCAGTTGCTGAAAGTCAGACCGTTGGCGATCCAGCCCGAAAGATTGGCCTGGTCGAAAATGGTTCCGTTGGCAGTTGCACCATTGAAATTGGCGTTGTCGAGCCGGGTGCCGGACAAATCCGCAAACGACACATCGGTTTCCATAAAAGCAATCGTGCGTAAATCCTGGCCGGCCAGATAAACGCCCGTTAGCGGATTGGCCAGTGTGCTATGCTGCTGCTTTATATTGGCCAGACTGTCAGTAATATTGCTTTGCTGAAAAACGGCCGTGGCGGGCGGTGTAGTCGACGCTTTGGCCACTCTTTCCAGTTGGGCGCCATTCACATTGAGGTAATAATCGACACCACTCACCGTCTCGATAATATAAAAGGTGGCGCTGTCGATTGCCTGCAAATAGAACACCGATAGCCCCGGGTCGGTGCGTTTTTTATCGGCAACATAACCGTTGTTATATTCCATATACGACCAGTTGGGTGCCTGTAAGGCGAAGCCGTTTTGCAGATCGCCGTAGAGGTTGAATTGCTGGTTGAGGCCCGGCGAATTGGAATTACCCGGTTCTATATCCAGCGTGGTACCGGGAGCGGTAGCCGACAGTGAAATCAGGTGCGCGTTATCCGGCGTGACAAACGCGTACTTGCCGGCAAAAACAGCGGTATTTATATTAAAAGTGGCCATACATACATCGATTGAAAAAAATCTGATTGACAACCGGTCTTAGAAACCGGCTGCCAATCAGACTCGGTAAATTAAACTTGGGTAACTGTCACGTTGCTGCTGCCTTGTCCGCCATTGGCAGGCGTACCACCGGTACCGCCAGTGCCATTGTTGCCGGAATTTTGAAACGTACTGTCGTCATTGCGGCCGCCTGTGCCGCCGACGCCTGCTGTACCAGCAGTGCCGGCAGTGCCGCCGGTGCCGCCATTGGAACTTGCTTGTACCGGATTGTTGATAGTAGCGGCATTATAGGTAACATTAACCGAACCGCCATCGCCACCCTGTCCGGCGCTGCCGCCGTTGCCGGCGTTAGTCGCATTGCCGCCGGGGCCGCCTTGGGCAACCGGGCCACTGTAACTGGATTTATTGTGGCCGGCATTGCCGCCGTTGCCGCCGTTACCACCGCTCCCGCCATTACCGCCGTTGCCGCCATTACTACCGATGCTCTGGATAGTCAATGGTGTGCTTAGGGTAAAACTAGTAACGGTCAGGACAAAACTGCCAGCGGTAGCGCCGTTCGAACCGGAAGTAGCGGCGGTACCGTTCTGGGTGGCATTGGCACCTGGTTGGCCCTTGGTGGCGGGTTTATAAGTCCACCAGCCCTTGCCATTGGTGCCATTCTGACCGGAAGGTGGTTCGGCGTTGAGGGCGTCTGTACCATTTTTACCGTTGGCACCGGCCGGCGCAGAGATGATAATATCTGGTTGATTTGCCATAGTTTACGCAGTTAAAAAATTTTATTTTTGGGTAACTCCGTTAATGATGATCGTGCCGGGCTGGCCACCAGCGCCGCCTTTGGTGGGAGAACCAGTAGCGCCACCCGTACCTGGATTTGTGCCGGTACCCGGGTTGCCCGGCGTACCTGGATTTGCCCCATTGCCACCGTTGGCCTGCTGCGTAGTCGGGGTGATGGTCGGATTTCCATTTTGGTAGTTGATATACACTTTCTGGCCGTTGCCACCATTCCCAGCAAGACCGCCGTTACCAGCATTGCCACCATTGCCAGCATCGCCTTGCTGTCCGGCGCCGCAATCCCGGCAGGCGGTGCCACCAGAGCCGCCGTTGCCGCCGTTGCCACCGTTGCCGCCGTTGCCACCGTTGCCGCCATTGCCGCCGACACTGCCGACTACAAAGGTTCCGTTCATGGTCGTAACCGAGTAATTGATCGTATTGGCATCACCGCCATTGCCACCGGCACCGCCATCTGTAGCATTGACGCCGTTGCCACCCAAACCACCTTTACCGGCTGCATTACAGCCGCTTTTGCCACTTTCGGTCGCGTTAGCGCCGGGTGTGCCCGTACCGCCCCCGGCACCATTGCCGCCGCCGCCGCCATTGCCGCCATTGCCGCCGATCGAAACCAGCGTAATCGTGCCTGCGTCACCCACTTGTGCGGCAGAACCAGTAGACACTAATTGATCTATCACTACTGTACCGGGGCCTTCCGTAATAACCTGACCGCTGCCTTCAATCGTAAGTGTGCTAAAAAGCCCACCGATCGGTTTCTGGTCGGTTCCTTGCAGAATTAAAGGTGAGCCGGGATATACCGTGATACTTTCCGCAGTGAAAATGGCTATCTGCATGGGGAAACGCAGGTTGTTGAGCGTTTCTTTCCACGACGATACGGCCTGGGAATTGCCAAAAATATAGGCATTCAAGGCATTGCAGACGTTTGGGTCGGTCGGGTTGGTCACGGCATAATCGAGTTCAGAGACCGCCGGCGGGATCTCATGCGTGTCTTCTAAATCGGTATCGGTAAATATACTGTCGTGGATGCCGCATAACTGTTTAAGTGCATCTACCGTATCCAGTTTGACAAATTTGGGCGGAATGTGCGAAGTAGCAGCATCATGTGACAGGATCATGCCACCGGGATAATCGCTGGTGTGATAAGCATTGATTCTTTTAGCAGCCGTAGCCACACCCAGACCGACCAGGGCAGCTTCGTATTCCTGAAAACTTATAAAATTAGGCATCGAAAAATAAGATTGAAGGTTAAAAAACAAGTGGATGATTATTGTTTGATGAAATTTTCCACGGTCATTACCACCGCAGTATTACACTGGATCTGACCGCCGGTTTCCAGCGTGAGCGTATCGAAATGTACCCCCACGGGCGAGGTGGTGCCCGGGTTGATTACCAAAGGCTGAGACGGGGTGACGGTAATATCACTGCCGGTCAGCACGGTGATTTCCATCGGAAATGCCGCCTGTTGATCGGCGGGTACCCCTGCCAGTTGCAGATAAGTATCCCGAGCGGCCGCATTTTTAAAAGTGATTTGCTGCGGATGTATATTTCCGGCGGAAGCGGCCGCTTTTTCCAGGCCAAGCGAAGCCAAGATGCGGTCGAAAGTGCGGGCAGATCCATTGTTATTGTATTCCATAACACGACTGGTGAAAAGATGAAAGAAGGAGAATAATCCCCCGGCGCCGGAGCGCCGGGGGACATCCGTATTTCCCAAATGTTACGATGCCGCTATGTCATAGACGAAAATGCCGCCGATGGACGTGATGATATCGTAGCGTTTGTTGTTGGTCGGGTCGTTCACGGTCCAGTGCTGTCCGGCCTGCACCACGGTGCAAGTCGCCGCCGCCGATAGTGTAATCTGCTGCGCGGCGAACAAAGGCGCAATTTTGGTCATATCCGCCGTATCTAAGGTGGCCGCATCAGCGGCCGCAAAATTGAACAGCGGCAGCGTTGGGGTCCATTGGCTGACCGAAGGCTCGGTTCTACCAGCCGGGCCGGACAATTTTTCATAGTTCAGCGAGAACAGATTGCGCCAGATATCGAGCGCAATCTTGCCGGCGGTAATGTATTGCATGTTGCTGGAGCCGCTGATATTGGCGTCCGGCGTCCGGAACAGGTGCGCGCCTTGCGGGGTATACACATCGAGCACGTACGCATCGTTCGGGATGGTGCCTTTCGAAGCGTCGCCTTTGAAGGCCAATACATACAGGTAGCCTTTGCTCTCGATCGCCACGTCGCAATACGTCAGCAGTTCATTGTTTGGATTGACCGGGAAATAAGACAGGTATTCCAGCACATCCAGGTTGTTGCCGTCAAGGTTCAACAGGTAGGATTTGGCCCCGGCCAGGTCTTTTAATTGCCACGAACTATCCTTGGCGATCACAATTACCTCCGTGGAGTTGAACTGGTCTTCGACCGATATCTGGCCGTTGGTCAGCGTCAGGATATAAGTGTAGTTGCGGCTCGGATCGGTAATATTCCACTGGCTGCCGGCTTTGACCACCGTAATAAACGACGTCTGGGTAGGGTCCGGCTGGATTTTGCCACCGCTGTCGGTGATGTAGGCCAGGTAGATCATATTGTCGGAAAAAGCGTCCAGAATATCCTGCGTCATCACGCCGGCATCCAGGATAGGTCCCAGCGCTGGATCGATATCAAACAGGTGCGAAGCGCCGTTGGTGATAAAGGACGCGATCAGATCGGCGGGCGCAACTTTCTGGTTGAGTTCAGCGGCCAGCCCTGCAGCATTGGCGATGGTAAACAGTTGGTTGCCCGAAAAACTCGGTGCCGGGTTGCCCGCGATATCAAACGCCTGCACGCGCTGGCTGATTGATTCGAGCACCATAATTTTGCCGTCCGGCGAAATGGCCAGCGCAATAGGGCCCAGCATCAAACCCTGTTCGATGCCTTTGTTGGAGACCACGACCGCCGCCGGCGCATTGGCATCCGGGACCGCCTCATCGGCTAGTTTCAGGATTTGCATACGGTGAGACGCCCAGTTGACGGCAATCACGTAGCCGTTCGGATGCACCACCATATCGTCAATATCGCCGAGCGTAAAGGTGCCGAAACTTTGTCCGCCATTCAGGTCAAAGGTGGGCGACCCATCGTTCAGGTTGATCTGGCGCAAATAACCGGCACTGTCATTGCGGGTATCCAGCACAAAATTCAGCAGGCCAATTTCCTTTTCCGTACCGCCATAGACGTCGAGCGCCAGGCCGGGTTTGGTTTTGAAACCGAAGGTGGGAAATTTCAGGCGACTTTCCGGCGTCGTCAGGACGGAGAGATTCTGAAAAACGAACATTTGACCGGAATCGGGCGTCGGGTCATTTTCCAGCGGAATATTTTCACCAGAGCCCTGCCAGCCGTAACCGATCACATAGTCGGATTCGTTGATTGAAATACCGGTCAGCGACTGGATATTATTACCCACGTTCGATGAATTGAGGCTGCTCACCGTATCGGTCGGGATCGTCGCTCCTTTCGAAACACCCCACCAGTAGTGATTATCGGTGGTGTTGTACGCAATTTTCTGCATGAAATTGTACTGCGTATCCTGGGTAAGCGGCACCAGCAGTTCCGTGATATTGCCGGTGACCGTTTTAATGCCGGGCGTGGCCGCATCCGGTATGGCATCCAGCCAGTCGCTCTGGTATTTACCGCACAGCCAGCCGTTTTTGGAATAAACCGCCGCGATAATCTGCATCGAACCACCCCACGGTACAGCGGGGAAAGGAGCCACCACGGGAGTGTTGGAAGATCCGCCGTTATTGGTCAGCGGTATATCGCCTTTGGCTTCAAAGCCAGTTCCGTTTTTATAATTGACCAGGATCCGGTAATGATCGGCCACAGCGGGCCAGATAGCCGTTTCAGGTTTGCCGGCTTCGCCGTGTTTCGGATCGGGATGCAAGGTGAAATTGAAGGTCATCTGGCGTTTTACGGCCACTTCAATCACTGCAGGCGACGACAATACTTCACCTGACGAAACCAACATTTCAACGCCATCCAGCGCCATACTGGCTATGCGGATCACCCAGCCGGCAAACGGCACTGCTTCTGCAAATTCCGAAGCGGCCAGTCTTTCCAGAATGTACTCACCCAGTTTTTCAAAACCTTTGGATACCAGCATGCCGGCCAGGATGTCGCCGAAGGTAAACAAGGCGTTTTTGAGCCCGTCTACGGCAGCATAAGCGCCAAATGCCGCCGAACCACCCGAAAAAGCCAGGCCCGCAGCGGCGGCGATATTGTTGGTGTCTTTGATAAATTCTTTGTACCACTGCGTATCCGTTACGGCAGCGCCGGCGGCCATAAAAAATACCGGAATACCAAACTGGAACACCCCCGTTTCGATGAAACCGGGCCACACAATGTTTTTGTCGTAATTGTAGGTGCCGATACCGCCGAACAGCAGTTTTGCAGATTGCGCATCTTCCGGCCACACAAAGGCCAGATTGGTTGGATCAGTCGGCATCGGAATCCCCATGATCGTATTGACATTGGGGATCATGTCGATGTATTTCTTCTGGTCGGTCTCGAAAATGGATGGAATATGATTTTCTTTCCAGCCCGCCGGATTACTAATAGCCGTTGTGGTATTCGGATCTGAGAAAAACTCCACATACGCGCCGACGATCCGCAGGAAATTATTGTAGACATCCACCGAGAAATTGGTCCCATCAAAACTGACGGTGGATTGATCGACCGTCATACCGTGCGTCGATGTATTGGGCGACACCTGCCATTGTCCGCCGGACGCAGCAGCAGTCATTGCCCGGGCACTTCTCTTGAGCGTTGTTGGCGCCTGATTGGCCGTATCGTAGGAACTCTGGCCCTGGTTGACCGACCAGGTCTGGTTCTGAAATTGCGGATCATTTCTGGAAGTCTGTACCGGAAGGGCGGCGGCGGGTGCCAGCCATTCAGCCGTTGTATCGGTGAGATCGTAGACCAGCACGGCATCACCTGCTTTGCGCGGCCCCACATCGAAACCGTAGGTCAGTGGCTGTTGATTGACCGGGCTGAGCGACTGTTTTACGATCGCAAAACCGGAATTTGGGCCGGGTTGGCCCTGCGCCTGGATAGAAATTGTCAAAAGCCGGATATTATTGATCTGGTTGATGCTATCCGGATCATTTTGATGCGATGGGTATACATGCTCGTTCTGCATGGCTAAGTGCGTCTGCGGTTTGTTACTCATCGTCATCGGGTGTTGTCCGGCGAGGTACATGGCCACATCCTGCGGTCCTTTCAGGTTGTACTGGTCGACTAATTGCTGCCACGGATCGTCGGTCGAAACGGTCATCAGACCATGCGCCACGAGTGCCTGCGGAGCGAGCATGCCTTTTTTTGCCACCAGTTTCTTAAAGTACTTTTTGTGGTCGTCGAAATGCGGCATGTAGGAGATGTGGTAGAGCGGCGGCAAGTGATTATCCGCGTCCGATGCATCGGCATAGCCCACTACTTGGATGCGGGTCAGGCAGTTGTGGTAAAAGTGTTCGGCGGGCACATCGACGTAGTGTGTCAATGCGGTTGGTTTGTACGCCAGCAATGTTTTGGCCGCTTTGTTGATGGAAGCGACTTCCGCCAAAGACTGGTCATGATGGGGTTGCACCTGGTATTTTTTGCCGCGAATCTGCAAATACATCAGGTGGGTGTGGGGGTCCTTCAAATGATTGAAGTCGAAATGCAACGTGTGAAGACTCATATAGTAAGTAGGTTTAGATATCGGTAATCAGCATTCTGTGTACTAAAAATAACAGCACAAAATTGAGGCGAACGCCGCACCTGTATAAGCGTATAAATACTTGTTTTTTATAATGGGTATTTTTACGGGGGGGGGGTGGGGGGTAGAAATACTTGGGTGGGAAAATGCTAAGCTTGTGTAGCAGAACATTTTTTATCAGCAAACCTTAATCTATTAAACCGTTCTTTATCTTAGGCCTGGATTTTAAACCACTGATCTAATAAATATATCGTGTCTATATCGAGACCTTTGTGTGTTAGCCTGCGTTGGGAGCAGGCGAGGGTTTTGTGTGTATAGGTTCAGGTGTGACCGGGGCTGCCTATAAAACTATCGCTAAACAACGACTAATCTGTAAAGCACTCCTAGAAGAAAGGCCTCCACAATTTAGTTTTGTATTAATATTTTTAAACATTTTTGTATTTTGTGCGCTCAATAGCCCTTAAAAGCACCGCAACATGAGCAAAGCAGCCTTGCCCGAGCAATACTTCTTCTGGCTTGATGCGCTGAAAACCAGAATATGCACAGCGCAAGTCAATACGACCTTTCTGGTTCATTCCAACACACCTTGGGCACAATATAATTGACTTAAGTATTAAGCCTCGGAGAGGCGCAACATTTGTAGCACCCAACGTTTGTAACATCCAACATTCGTATCTTTTTACCCAACCATAGCCGCCGATATTGTAAATAGCACCACATCTAAAACCATGTCCGACGTATTTTCACAACTATACATCCAAACCGTTTTTGCGGTTAAACACCGGCAAGCGCTCATCCTTCCGGAATGGGAAGAACGCCTGTACCAATATACAACCGGGGTTGTCCAA
Organism: Chitinophagales bacterium; assembly: GCA_038203695.1. GTDB lineage: Bacteria > Bacteroidota > Bacteroidia > Chitinophagales > Saprospiraceae > M3007. Next base: position 28,827 of record JBBRDQ010000015.1, on the reverse strand, counting down.
ACGCGGGGGCATAAGATGCTGGCGATTGGGGGCATGCCCGACCACATTCATATTTTTCTGGGTTTAAAACCGGCTGAGGCGCTTTCCGACCTGGTGCGCGAGATCAAGAATGCAACCAATGATTTTGTTAAGGAACACCACTTATCGCCTTATAAATTTGACTGGCAGGCAGGGTACGGGGCCTTTTCCTATAGCCGTTCACACGTGGGTGCTGTTTGCAAGTATATTTTAAATCAAAAAAAACACCATAAAAACCGCACATTCGAAGATGAATTTTTCAAGATATTGAAGGATTTCGAGGTGGAAATTGGGCAGAAAAAAATGTTTGATTTCTTTTTGCCCGATTGATTGCAAACGTTTTGCTACAAACGTTGGGCCTCTCCGAGGCCGGGAACATCGTGGGGTATGATCGTTTTGCTACAAACGTTGGGCCTCTCCGAGGCCGAATATTATCCAACCCAATGGCCTCGGAGAGGCCCAACGTTTGTAGACCCCAACGTTTGTAACCCCCAACATTTGTAGATAAAGGATTGCGCCCCACGATATTCCCGGCCTCGGAGAGGCCCAACGTTTGTAGCCTATTATGCAAACCAGACGCATCAAAAATCACCAATGGCCTCGGAGAGGCCCAACGTTTGTAGACCCCAACGTTTGTAACCCCCAACATTTGTCCCCCCAACGTTTGTAACCCCCAACGTTTGTACCCACAACGTTTGCACCCCTCACCCCAACAAACCCTCCACCACCCGCACCGCCCGAGCAGTCCGTACCCCAAAATCGCCCTCCACGACGGCGTAGGGCAAATTGCGGCTTTCCAGTTCCTGGCGCAGGCGTTCGAATTGTTGTGCGCGGGTGTGCGGGTATTCACGGGTGCCGTCATCCTGCCACGGGATGTCGGGCGCGAGCAGCAGGAATAAATCGTAGCGCCGCAGGTGATTGGCCCAGATGATCCAGGGCTGGCAGACGCCGTTAAAAAATACTTCGCTCCAGATTTGGGTGACTAAAAGATCGGTATCGCAAAAAAGAATTCGATTGGCCTGTTTGGCCATTTCGTCTTCGCGGTAGAGTTGTCCGCCGGCGATGTGGGCGAAATCCAGTTCGGTGAGCTGCATGCCGAACTTTTCACAGTAGGTACGGCCGTACTCTTCGACAAAAACGGTTTGAAAATGGGCGGCCAGTTGTTCGGCGAGATAACTTTTCCCGCAACTTTCCGGTCCCACCAGCGCCACGCGGCGGATGTAATGCGGGCGGACGTGTTCGGGAATGAAATCCCAGTATTGCCCGGGATTCTGGCGGATCAAGGTGGCTGAAATGGGAACCGCCTGCCGGTCTATATCCACCGCAATGTGGCGAATACCGAGTTTTTCGGCCAGCGTATCACCGTACGGTTCTGAAGAAAAGACCACCGCCAGACCAGGCGGGGTATTGCGCCGGATCGTATCGCACCAGATCTCCCAAAAAAATTTGTGTTCTTCCGGCACTTGTGAGTTTTCATCGGTCACATGCCGCACATCCAGCTCGGGAAAGGTATTTTTGACCCACTGGTAGCGCAACCAGCCGGGAATCGGTTCGCGAGCCACACTGCACACCAGCACCGTCAGGTGATCGCACTGCTCCTTGGCACTGCGAATTAAAAATTCATGCCCCTTATGAAAGGGCATGAATTTACCAAGGAGAAAACCGGCGACCATAAAAATTACTTTCCGGCGATGGCTTCCGATTGTAGCATGCGTAAGAATTCTTCCAGCAGCAAGAGTTTTGGCTCGTTGGCTGCCGCGTTATTTACATCAAATTCAAACCCTTCAAAGGCGGCCAGGATTTTACTTTTGGCCGACGAATTGCCCTGCGCCGCCGCTTCGCCTTCACTTTCCTGGATATTCAGGCGCATGGCCAGCAAAACCGAGGCATAAAACGAATTGGTGGTGTAGACGTCTTTTTGCGAAAGCCCTATTTTCAAGCGATTGAGTTGCGCGGTGAAGCGCCGGTGCGCCATCTCCGGTTTGGTCAGCGACGGCTGGGTACGCGCCGGCGACTGTTGGGCCTGCACTAGCCCGGCTGTACACAAAAGTAGTAGTGCGATTAAGATGTTCTTCATTGCTGTGTGTGTAAATCGGTGAAAGATTAAAATTTAATGATTAATGATTAACGGTTAACGATTAATGTATAACGATTAATGGTTAACGTATAACGATTAATGGTGTATAGCAAGACTAATGTGAAAACGATGTAACATTAACCATTAACCATTAATCATTACAATTTCGTGCGCTAAGGCAAACATCGCGGCATCGCCTTTGCTGTTACCGTAGGCGATTATTTTTTCGAATTGCGTCAAGTCAAACGTGGCGACGATGCGCCGGGCTTTTTCCGTATAATTGCAATTAGGTGTGGCTAGTTGTCCGGTAAATAGTTCATTATCATATTGTAATCCGGTGCAAATTAACGTAATTTGTTCGGGATCGCAAAATGGTTGTAACCAAATATCTACGGAAGCGGAAACAATTGCAATAGTGGCACCTTGCTTTTGCCAGGTTTGCAACTGATCGTATATGGGTGTACGTAGCATGGACGGGAGTGTTTGGCGGCAAAATGCCTCGCCCAGTGTTTGCAGGTGGTGTCGGGTTTTCCCTTGAAAAAAACGGGCCAAAACGGCGGTTTTTGCCGCTTCATTCGTCCAATTTCCGGTCAAATATAGGCGAATAAAATGAAAACAAAGTATAATACTACCGGTAAATAATTGCGGCAGCGGGATGGCAAAAAACAGGAAATGCAGGAATGAGTCACCCCGGGTCAGCGTACCATCGAAGTCGAATAATACCAAGGTCGAAACGGGCTTATTCATAGCGCATAACAATAAAATGAGGCGTCGTTTCGAGCACTTTCCCGGTTTGGATGATCTCGCGCACAAGGGCTAACTCCGGGTCGGTTTGAATCTGGGACAGGTAATTTTTTTCGATCAGGAGAAAAGGTTTATTATCCGCCAGGTCGCTCAAAATCAGCGTTTTATAATGGCCGAACTCCCGTTGCACCACCCAGTCCAGCGATAAGGGCGAAGGCAGATTAGCCAGAAAATTAGCCTGTGGAAAGGCGGGCAAGGTTTTAAAATTGGGGTATCGTTCCGACAAGGTACGCAAATCCTGATACAGCGCCGCCGTGGAAGTATCGGAATAAATACCGCTCAGGCGCGGAAAAATGGGTCCCAGCGCCACGGTCATTGCACGGCGCGGTCCATCGCGATAGACAAAACTATACCCCAGCCGAAAAACCGCCACTAACAAGATAAAAGTAAGGACACTCCCCCACCCTGTTATGGCATGCCGCAACGTGTTCTGTGGCGAATGCTGTAGCGTGGTAAAACGCATCGCAAAAAGCGGCTTGCCCACGACAATTGAAAAGACCAGCATGCCGGAAAAGACCAGCGGGACAGCATAAAAAATGGGTAAATTGTACCCCCAACTCACCGAAGCGCACCAGGTAATGGCCAATTGCACGCCCAGCCGCAGCGTTACGGACCAGTCGCGCAACAAACACAAACTACCCGCAGCCACCCAAAACAACAACCTTGACTGCGCAAATGGGATGGTAAATTCCTGCCGGTGCCAGATCTGCCAGCTGTAACTGCCCATTAAAAGCAGTACCCATATTACCCAAGCCCATAAGGCCAATCTGGTTTTTCCACGACGGTAAGTAAGGATGATTATCCCCCATAGGACCACTGATAGAACCAATAAACCGACGTTGATCCGCAAATAATCCAGTACACCGTGCTCCAATGCCTGCCCACCCGATGCAGCGCCGGAAGTCATTTCGATATAGTTTTCTAGTGTATTGTTTGCATAATTTTTGTAAAGAAAAATACAACTGAGTAAAAAAAATGAACAAAAATACAAACTAATATGCCGCCATCTCCATCCGGGCTGTAGGAACAGGGCCAACCCGAAAACGACCGCCAGGGGATAAAATGACTGTTTGCACAACAGTGCCCCTACTACCGCTCCGCCCGCCAGCAACATCGCCCAGCCGCGTTCCTTGGTCAATAACCAGGCCGCCAGTGCGGCGCATACAATGCCATCCACGGTGTGCCAGGCACAGGCTTGGTAACAATGCGCCGAAACGACAAAAGCCAGGGTAGCGAGTATCCAGCGCGGTGTGCCGGTGCGTAGCGCTGCTGCTCCCAGCCAGGCCGACAAGCCGATTTTTCCGTAAAAAATCCAGCGCTCGGCCAGGGTCGCGTACGCATCGGGCAATACTTGTAATTCAAGGACGCGCAGCCACACGGGCAATGGCGGTCGCACGTATATAATGTCCGCATATAGGGTTTTGCCTTGCAATACTTGCCAGGCTAACCCAGTCAAGAAGCCACCATCGGTTTCATTGACGCCGTAAGGTGCATACACCAGGCAATAAGCGGCGATCGTGCTGAAAAACAAACACCTCCAGATAAAATCGCGCCGCAGGAAACCAGTCGGGAAAAAAGCATGGCCAGGTGTATTCATGAAGCAGCGATGCGCTTTTTTTGCATGGAACTGAACTTGGTTTCTCCAAACGTGGCCGGGTCTACCCTACCCATCCGGGCTTGCGAAACCGCATCTTTGGCCAGGTAGATTTTACCGTCGAACTGCCATACCAGTTCGTCTAACTGGTCGACCAGTGCCAACACCGTACGCGTACGCGGAAAATCCAGCGCCAGCGAATACCCACGAATCGGAAAGGAATGAACCGCTTCGGTGGGCCGGTCGCCGTGGCGTTTCATAACGGTCAGAAAAGGCGTCTCGCGACTGCGGCGGACAGCACCCAATATCCGCGCAAAACCTGCAGCACTCTGCGCTTCGGGCAGGCAAAACTGGTATTCCAGAAAACCGCGCCGGCCATAGAGCCGGTTCCAGTTGCGCAAACGATCCAAGGGATAGAAGTACGCATCCATGTCGATGGTGCGCTCGCCGGGTTTGTTCTGAAAACTATACAATTCATTATAAATGCGAATCGACAGCGCATTGAGTAGCCAGGGTGGCGCAAAAAACGGAATATTGCGCGGCTGCTTCGGCGTAAAAACCAACGGCGTTTGCGGGTCAATATCTTCCAGGTGATCGGCCAGAAAGACAGTTGCGCGACCGCCTTCCGGCCAGTTGGAGGTACCGTCGAGCCAAGCGGCGGCGTACTCGTGATGCTGGTTTTCGGCAAATATTTCCAGCAATTCGGTGAGATTTCCGGCCCGGATAGTGGTCTGTTTTAATTGGGTTGCGCTTATTTTCCGCAACTGGAATTTCACCGTAAGAATGATGCCTGTCCAGCCCATGCCGCCACAGGTTTGCCAAAACAAGGCAGTGTTTTCGATACGCGAGCAGGTGACAATTTCTCCCGATCCTGTTAGTAACTCAAACGAAATCAACCAGTTGGAAAAACAGCCGCGGGTTGGATGGTTTTTCCCGTGCACATCGCTGGCGACTGCGCCTCCTGCCGTAATCGCCTTAATGCCGGGCGTGACCTGCAAAAACCAGCCCGCAGGAATGATCAATGGCAATAAATCGGCTAGTAAAACGCCGGATTCGCACGCCACTATTCCGTTTTGCGCATCAAAATGCAGGATTTTACACAGCGAAAGGGTGGAAAAAACATTGCTTCCCAACGAGGCATCGCCGTAACATTTGCCATTGCCGCGCACCGTCAGTTGCGACTGCGATTGTACCCATTGCTGGATGGCTGCGCGGTCAGTATCCGTGGCGATTTCAGCATCGATCGCGGGATAATTGCCCCAATTGGCGATGTGCCGATGAAAGGTCTCCATGTTTATTGCTGGTATTTAGAGATGGGTTGCTGGTTAGATTGCAGCATTTCCAGACAGATTTTTTTCACGATAGTCGAATCGATCCCGAAATAGTTTTGCGGATTACTGGAAGCGTGTATGACAAACGGACTGAACGGCGACAAATACCCGTCTTTTAACACCACCGGATCTTCCGGCACATTCGGGTTCGGTACACTAAATATCTGAAAAGTCTGTACCGGCGGATTAGAGGTCGGTGCATTAAAAACAATCTCGGCAAAAAGCGATTTCCGGGCGGCTGTTTCATCGAAATTATCGGCAAAACCACCTTTCAACTCGCTGTGCATCGTCCAGAACCAGGCCTGGGTCAGTTCATCGGACAACATATACTGATCGGGAGAGTCCCACAAGCCCAGCGTATCGTTCTTCCGGAAATAAAAACTGTCGCGGCCAGGTAGTAACAGGGCAAACGACCGGATTTTTTGCGGCTCGAAAAACATCTGTACGATCGCGCTACTACGCAACTCCGGACCATTCAGGGTGGCTTCCCACAACCATTTTTGCAGTGGAATTACAAACGCTTCGTCATACCGTTCCAGTTTCACCCAGGCGCTGGTCCGGCCGGCATCGGCATCCTGGCCGATCCAAAAATGGGTCAGGATTTTATGGTGGTTAAATACCTGCACTTCTATAGCCTGCGCTGGCGAAAACTGATGTTCATCCGTATTTTTTGCGGCCACCGCGCGTTGTGGATACACCTTTTGCAGCCCCTGCAATAATTTGGATACCAGCAGCGATTGCGCGATAATGGTGCGATGGTCGTTAGTGACCGTCCATCCGGCCTCGGTTCGATCGTATACGAGCGAGTACTGCGGGCGCGGTGATTTGACGATAATTTGCGTGACTTCCGCCGTATCCAGTTCGATAACCGGCACATCCTCCGTAGCCCGAAACTGCCAGGGAACGGCCCGTAACAAAAGTCCGACCACCAGGGTGGCCAGGAAAAGAAAAATCAGGTGTTTATTTTTCACGGTCTGCTGTTGTGGGGCGAAAATAGGCAAGAATTTGGAATGCACCGGCACGGCAGGAGGCCCGACTGCAAACAACTACTTTTGCGCTAAAGATATTCGTCCAATTAACGCTCGCTTAAACAACCCTTGACAAACGCTGTTCTATGGCTCATGCGCACGGTACACTTGCAGGATTTAGGGATTATGGACTATCAAACGGCCTGGGATTACCAGACCGTACTGCACCGTGCGTTGGTCGATAATAAATTGAATAACAGGCAATTAACCCCTGGTTCGTACCCACAAGCGCACCAATTATTATTGGTAGAACACCCGCCAGTTTATACGTTGGGGAAAAGCGGCTCGCTCGAGCATGTGCTGCTTTCTGAAACGGAACTGACCGAGCGCGGTATTCAGTTTTTCCCGATTAACCGCGGCGGCGACATTACTTTTCACGGCCCGGGCCAGCTGGTAGGGTACCCGATTCTCGATCTCGAATGTTTTTTCACAGACATTCACAAGTACGTACGCAGCATTGAGGAGGTCATTATCCGGACGCTGGCTGATTACGAACTGGAAGGAATGCGCATCAAAGACTACACCGGTGTCTGGTTAAAAAGCGCCGGAGAACCGGTCCAATACCGCAAAATCTGCGCGATTGGCGTGCATTTGAGTCGCTGGACGACCCTGCATGGCTGGGCTTTCAATGTGAATACCGACTTGGAATACTTTGACTATATTGTACCTTGCGGCATTGCCGACGCCGACAAAACGGTGACTTCCCTGGCGCAAGAATTGGGGCATTCCGTAGATATGGAAGCGGTTAAAAGCCGGATCAAACATCATTTTGCAACGGTGTTTGCGTGTACATGGACCGAAGATCATGCAAACCAATAATTATTTTTCAAACCATTATCCCAAACTGCCTAATTCTACATTATGAAAAAAGATATTCCGGTGTTAAAAGTGGAAGACCTGGCAATCGCCGTGGTGCCGCGTTTAGCGCATGAAGAAGACCATGATTATTTTTGGGATGCGTATTTGCTCAACCTGAAAGATGAATCCATTCGTTCGGTGCTGGTGAATGCGCGTGGTTATGGCGAGATCGATGGCGAAACCCGCAAAACCTCGGCGATGCGTTATTTCTGGGAAGAAATCGGTCCGCTGGAAATTGTAAAAATTGAACCTGTTCCGATCGATGTGATTGTACTGGCCAACGAATACTGGGTCAGTTTTTCTTTCCACGATTATTTATACGATAAAAAATACGTCTTCGTGCCGGGCAGTCTGGATGCGATGAACTTTACGGACATTCCTTTTCTGGACCGGAAGGGCGTGATGATCCGCTAGATATTTCACTGTACTTAATTTTTACCCATGTGGACATTCCTGGAAAAAAATATCAGTCGCCCGCCCGTGCAGGCCGCACTGGTCTATGTGATTGCATTGCTGCTCATGGCGGGCAATTGGGTGCTGGAGGCGACGGAGCTTTCCACCCCCGATCCGTTGTTTGCCTGGCCCGTAGCGGCGGCCTTTATGCTGCTATTCGCGTTGTTCAACAGTTTGATGAGTCTGCGGGCGGACAGTTACCTCAAATACTGGGGCGCGTCTATCTATAGTTATGGTGCGCTGGCGTTTAGTACCGGTGCAACAGCCTGGTTATTTACGGGCATTGACATTCGGGATGCCGGTACGTATGCCTGGATTTACCTGGTGGTTACGGTCGGATTTCTGGTATTTTTGTCGCTGGTCAATTTTATGCGTATCATCGTCAATTTTGCCGAACGAGAAGAGTGGACGCAGCCAAGGAAGCGGAAGAAGTAGTTACCGATTGATTAGTAAATCGGTCCTAAATCTTTTCAAACGCTGTTTCCGTATGTTATGATGTTGCACAAAATAACTCATAACTCATAATTCATAACTAAAATGAAGTATCTGTCTTTTCTGGCGATTTTACTCGCCTGTAATGCGACCCCTAAAACCGAGGCCATGCAAAGTGCTCCGAATGCAGCAGGTTCGGTGACGACGACCACCAAAATGGATTCCATCGTGCCCCCGCAATATGCCGATGGCAAACTGGTCACGATCACCAAAACCGATGCGCAATGGCGCAAGGAGCTGAACGATCTGGAATACGACGTGTTGCGTCACCAGGGTACCGAGCGCTCTTTCTCGGGCGATCTGTGGGACAACCACAAAAAAGGCACGTATATCTGCCGGGGCTGCGGTTTGCCGCTATTCAGTTCGGCGACTAAATTCGAGTCGGGTACCGGCTGGCCATCTTTCTACGAGCCGATTACAAAGGATTGTATCGCCCAGGAAAATGATACCAGCGCAGGTATGACCCGTTCGGAAGTGCATTGCGCCCGCTGCGGCGGTCATCAGGGCCACGTGTTTGATGATGGTCCTAAGCCGACGGGCTTGCGGTATTGTATTGATTCGGCTTCGCTGGATTTTGTGGCGGAGTAAAAAAATTGATTTCCGATTAAAAGGGGTTGCAGACGGCATGTCTGCAACCCCTTTTTTAGTGCCGCTTACCTGGCTTGATCATCCTCGGTTGTGCCATATCCTGCCCAACCCGACCAAAATCACCCTTCACCCTGACCCGCGTCATCCGCCGACTTTTCCCGGTGCACCCATCTTGCAGCCGATTTCAGACACAACTGATTTCCTCCGGTGCAATGAAAATAATGCTATTGTTAATTCTGATCAGTCTCCTGCTTGCGGCCGGTTTTCTGCTCGCTTATTTGGGGGCTGTGCGCGACGGACAGTTTGACGACGAATACACGCCCGCCATCCGGATGTTATTTGACGACCAGCCGGTCGATGCCGGGCGTCCGCCGGCAGATGATCTGCCACCTGCTTTGACTTCGCAAGAAACCGCTCATCCATAATTTCTTCAGGAAACCATCCAACTTTCAATCGTCCACCTTCACCGTATGCAACAGTTTCAATACGACAACAAAATTACCCGGGCCTTCGGGATGGCTTCGTTCATCTGGGGTATTGTGGGAATGCTTGTGGGGCTGATCATGGCGCTTCAACTCGTCTACCCTACGCTTAATTTCGGCCCCTGGCTCACCTTCGGGAGGCTGCGCCCTTTGCACACCAATGCCGTTATCTTCGCTTTTGTCGGGAACGGTTTGTTCATGGGCATTTATTATTCGCTCCAGCGCTTGCTGAAAACCCGTATGTGGAGCGACAAACTTTCCTGGATTCACTTCTTCGGCTGGCAGTTTGTCATCCTGTGTGCGGCGTACACGCTGCCGATGGGGCTGACCACCAGCGGGGAATATTCGGAACTGATCTGGCCGATCGACCTGCTGATCACTTTGGTCTGGGTGGTATTTGGCATTAATATGTTCGGAACGATCCTGACCCGCCGCGAAAGTCACCTGTATGTGGCCATCTGGTTTTACATCGCCACCTGGGTAACCGTAGCAGTGTTGCATATTGTGCGCAGCCTGGAAGTACCGGTCTCGTTTACGCAGAGTTATCCGGTGTTTTCCGGGGTGCAGGAAGCACTGGTACAGTGGTGGTATGGACACAATGCGGTCGCATTTTTCCTGACGACGCCTTACCTGGGCATGATGTACTATTTCCTGCCAAAAGCCGCCAACCGCCCGGTATTTTCCTATAAACTATCGATTATACACTTCTGGGCCTTGATCTTTATTTATATCTGGGCCGGACCGCACCACTTGTTGTACTCTTCGTTGCCCGATTGGGTGCAATCGCTGGGCACTGTTTTCTCGATCATGCTGATTGCACCTTCGTGGGGCGGTATGCTGAACGGATTGCTGACCTTGCGCGGTGCCTGGGACCGGGTGGCTAATGATCCGGTGCTCAAGTTCATGGTGGTGGCGGTGATCGCTTACGGCATGGCCACGTTTGAAGGACCGATGTTATCGATCAAATCGGTCAACGCGATCAGCCACTTTACGGACTGGACCATTGCGCACGTACACGTTGGTGCGCTGGGCTGGAATGGCTTCCTGACCTTTGGTGTGTTGTACTGGCTTTGGCCACGGATGTACCGTACGGAGTTGTATTCCAAGAAGTTAGCGAATCTGCACTTCTGGATAGGTACACTGGGTATTATCTTTTATGCCGTGCCTTTGTACTTCGCCGGCTGGACCCAGGCGCTGATGTGGAAAGAATTTACACCGGAAGGCACGCTGGCCTGGGGTAATTTTCTGGATACGGTGAAACAAATCATTCCGATGTATGCCTTGCGTGCAGTAGGTGGCGGATTGTATTTCATCGGGGTGCTTATTGGCGTCTACAACTTATTCAAAACCGCTGCGCAAGGGCAGTTTATGGCCAATGAAGGCGCAGAAGCCCCCGCTCGCGAACGGATGGTACCCGTACATGCCGGTGAACACTGGCACCGCTGGATTGAAGGCCGGCCCATGCAAATGTTGTTGTGGAGTACGATCCTAATCGCTATCGGCGGCATTGTACAGATCGTGCCGATGGTCTTTATTGAAAGCCAGATACCGAAGATCTCTACGGTGAAGCCTTACACCCCGCTCGAATTGACCGGTCGCGACCTGTATATCCGCGAAGGCTGTGTGGGTTGTCACTCCCAGATGATCCGGCCGTTCCGCGATGAGACCGAACGTTATGGAGAATACTCAAAATCAGGCGAATATATCTACGACCGGCCTTTCCTGTGGGGCAGCAAACGCACCGGCCCGGATCTATGGCGCGAAGGCGGTAAGTATCCGGACAGTTGGCACTACAATCACATGATGGACCCAACAACTATGTCACCCGGTTCGATCATGCCCGCATATCCACACCTGCTGGAAGACCCGCTTGATCTGCATGATTTGCCGGCAAAAATCGCGGTCCTGCGCGGACTTGGCACGCCTTATCCCCGCAATTTTGAAAAAGATGCGATCGATGATGCCCGGGCGCAAGCGCTAAAAATCGCGAAAAGTCTGGCCAGTCAGGGCGTAAAAGATACCCGACTTGAAGATAAAGAAATCATCGCCATCATCGCCTATCTGCAACGCCTCGGCACCGACATTAAGGTGAAGCCAATTGTAGAAGGTCAATAACGGGGCGGACGGATTGCGGTAGACCGTATATGATGAAGGGTTTTGTTTTATAACTCACGCATAATCTGCCCATAGTTCCACAGCATGTTTGCCTTGGGCTGCCGTAATTCGTCCACCTTTATTCGTCACTATCAACCGTAAAAACGAATGTATAAATACCTGCTTCAATCCGTTGACGGCATTCAGTGGTTTGCGATTGCATCCCTGCTGCTGTTCTTTTGCACCTTCTGCTTCGCAGCGATTCGCGCTTTCATCTCCAAAAAAGAAGACATGCAGCGCATGGCTGAATTACCGCTGGAGGACTAAACTCAACCTATATCTCTGTCTTTCAATGCTTTGCAAAATGACATCGAAAAAATATTTACCAATTTTAGTACTGCTATTTGCCGGCATGACAACGGCTTGGGGGCAAACAGCGCCTACAGCGGCAGCAGCCGCTACCACGCAACAATTGCCGCAAATAATGACCGTGGTTTTACTCGCCGCTGCGGTGATTATGTTTGTGATGAGCCTGATTGTTATGCTCAAGGCCAATTCATTCCTGACCAAAAGAGTGATGCGCATGGAAGCGGAAAAAATGGGCGCCATATTTCCGGATGAATCCACGGCGGTCTGGCCGGTCCAGGAAGATGTGTTCGCACGCATGCGCAAAAAATACTGGGAAAATCCAATCCCACAGGAACGCGAAGGGGAAATTATTCTCAACCATAATTACGATGGTATTCGCGAACTAGACAATCACCTGCCACCCTGGTGGATCAATATGTTTTTGCTGACCATCGTGTGGGCCGCTTTTTATATGTGGTACTACCACTTTGGTGGTGGCGGTGTAAACCAGGCAACGGAGTACAAACAGAATATGGAAGCCGCTAAAAAAGAAATTGCGGTAGCGCTGGCCGGTAAAGCCAATGCGGTCGATGAATCAAATGTACTGGCGCTCACCGATGGCGGTGCGCTGGGACAGGGGGAATTGATTTTCAAAAGTTCCTGTGTGGCATGTCATGGTCAGAACGGCGAAGGACTGGTCGGACCAAACTTCACCGATGAATACTGGCTGCACGGCGGCGGCATCAAAAACGTTTTCAAAATAGTCAAATACGGCGTTCCCGAAAAAGGCATGATCGCCTGGGCGTCGCAATTGAAACCAGCCGATATGCAGAAAGTAGCCAGCTATATCCTGACACTCAAAGGCACCAATCCACCGAATCCAAAGGCTCCGCAAGGTATTATCTGGAAAGAGGATTCTGCAGGAGCGGACACTACATCGATTAAAAAAGGGTAAACGCATTATGGACCAGGAATTTTTGAACAATGTCATAGAAGACACCGAGGAATACCGCGATCACCTCGCTACGGTAGACGGCCAGGGCAAACGGATATGGCTATATCCCAAAAAGCCTTCAGGTAAATTCTATCGCTGGCGCAGTTGGATGAGCGCTGTTTTTCTGGCGTTCTTTCTCTCCATGCCTTTTATCAAGGTAGACGGCGAACAGTTCCTGTTATTCAATGTGTTGGAACGAAAATTCGTGTTGTTCGGCATTTTATTCACCCCACAGGATTTCCACCTGTTTGTGCTGGCGATGCTGACCTTCATCGTGTTTATTATCCTTTTTACGGTCGTGTTCGGACGCTTGTTCTGTGGATGGGTTTGCCCGCAGACGGTATTTATGGAGATGTTTTATCGAAAAATAGAATACTGGATCGAGGGAGATGCGGGTGCCCAGCGCAAACTGGATAACGGCCCCTGGACTCCCGAAAAAATCCGCAAAAAGGCCATCAAACACGCCATTTTTTTCGCTATTGCGGTAGTCGTATCCAATTATTTCCTGGCTTATATCATCGGCATGGATCAGGTCATACACATTATGCGCGAGCCGTTGTCGACCCACATGGGCGGATTTATAGCCATGTTGGTGTTTAGTGGCGTATTCTATGGCGTATTTTCCAGGTTACGCGAACAAGTGTGTACGACGATATGCCCGTACGGCCGCCTGCAAAGTGTGTTGCTGGTAAAAGAATCGATTGTAGTAGCCTATGATCATGTACGGGGCGAACCAAGGGCAAAACTGAAAAGCGGAGGGCGCGGAACGGTAGATGGAGGGGCCCGTAATCCCATGGACATTATACAGCAATCTGTTTCAAATGAGGCTTCCAGCGTCAACCCTCCAATGTCGACCGCCATTCATACTGCGGTCGGCGATTGTATCGACTGCAAACTGTGCGTTCATGTCTGTCCAACGGGCATCGATATCCGCAATGGTACGCAACTCGAATGCGTCAACTGTACGGCTTGTATGGATGCCTGTGACGCGGTGATGCAGAAAGTGGACCGACCGTTGGGGCTGATCCGCTATGATTCCATGACCGGAATCGAGTCGGGCCGCCGCAAGATTTTTACCACCCGGGTATACGCTTACGCGGGCGTACTGCTGGCCCTGCTGGTGCTGGATGTATTCCTGATCGCCCGCCGCGGGATTATAGAAACCATCATTCTGCGCTCGCCCGGACAACTCTATCAGCAAAAAGACGATACGCATGTGACCAATCTCTACACGTATGTGCTGATCAATAAAACGGCTAAAGATCTGTCGGCGCAAATCCATTTATTAACGCCCGGTGCTGTTTTGCAAATAATTGGTAAAGAAGCAGGTAGCATTCCCAAAGGCGCTAAATCCGAAGGGGCTTTTTTTGTGGAAATGCCGGTGGATAAACTAACCGGGCGCAAAACGCTGATCAACATTGAGATCCTTTCGAATGGCAAAAAGATCGATGCCATAGAGACCAATTTTATGGGTCCTACCGGCCCCTTGCCCAAAATGGAACACGATGATGAGCATAATGAAAAACGGAAGGAAGATCACGAAGAACATTCCAACTAGGCACTTGCGCATTATTTCACCACAACCGATAAATTACGCATTATGAAATTCAATTGGGGTACGGGTGTCATGCTCTTTTTTATATTTTTTGCCGTCAGTATGATTTCCGCTGTGGTGGCCACTTTCCAGCATCCGCCGCAACTGATGCAGCAGGATTATTACGCCCTGGATATCAATTACCAGGACCGCCTGGATAAAAAGCAAAACGCCGCCACAATGGTGACGCAGCCACAAGTTTCGCTACAGGAAGCCGGAAAAAGCATTCGGGTGACGTTCCCGGAAGGTATGGTTGCGCAAGCAGGTACCGCCAAATGTTACCGTTCCGCCACCACGAACGATGATTTTTCTACCACAATCGGTGCAGTCGGCGCGTTCGATATTCCAGCATACGGGCTGACGGCGGGTCGCTGGCACGTTGAACTGGATTGGCATACCGCCGACGGTAAAAAGTATTTCTGGGAAACAACCCTGACGATATGACCTGGATCGCGCCCTTGTTGCTTGGTTTTGCCGGCAGCCTGCACTGTGTGGGCATGTGTGGCCCCTTGATGCTGGCCCTTCCGCTCGATGCAGCGGCCAAGCGGCACGTTATGGGCCAAATGCTGGTGTATCATGCCGGACGCATTTTTACGTACAGTGTGCTGGGACTGTTGTTCGGGCTGCTGGGAAAGGGTCTGGCGCTGGCCGGCTTGCAGCATATCCTGTCCATTACCGGCGGTATTTTTATCCTGGCCATGGCGTTTATGGCCTGGCGTTTCGAGCGACTGGTCACCGCGCTGCCTGGTTTTGGCGCGTTTACCCGGAACGTGAAAGCGCAGATTGGCAACCTGCTACGACACCATCCCAACGGCAGTACCGTTTTTATCGGGTTGCTCAATGGGCTGTTACCCTGTGGCATGGTCTATGCTGCGCTGGCCGGTGCAGTGGCCAGCACCGGAAGTTTACAAGGTGCTGTATTCATGGCGCTTTTTGGCCTGGGCACCCTGCCTTTGTTGCTCATTGTCACTACATTAGGACAATCACTGCGCCCGGCCATGCGCCGGAAAATCCGGTTTGCGCAACCCATTTTGCTCACCATTGCGGGGCTGTTATTGTTACAGCGCGGACTGCAAATAGACTTTTCTTTTGGTGCGCATACGCCAAC
The DNA here is from genome assembly GCA_038203695.1 of Chitinophagales bacterium. Lineage (GTDB taxonomy): Bacteria > Bacteroidota > Bacteroidia > Chitinophagales > Saprospiraceae > M3007. The sequence goes on along the minus strand of JBBRDQ010000015.1, from coordinate 12,964 downwards.
AGAGGTAATGTGCCATTAAGCCGGCAAGCCATTGATGAGCGGGTTCGCATACATGCGCAACAGGTAAGCGCGGCCGAGCCCTTCTGTATCATTTTTAAGTTGTGCGCTTTTATGGTCAAAATAGGCCGTCAGCGTGGCGATCGTTTCGGGCGTAATACCGGCGCTGTAATTATGCGTGCCGTGCAGCAGGTTGTAAGCCACTTCGTTGGCGGCATGTAACCGATAATGCCGGTGGATCGATTGGTCGATCAAGGCAGCCAGCAGATCAAGTTGCCTTTTGGCATTGGGCAGCGTATCGAACGCATCGAGTTGTTCGTGCAACGGTTTGCCGAAGTGAAAATGGATGTGCCCTTTTTGTCCAGTCAGTCCCAGCAGCATGTGCTGTACGTCTTCCTCGAAGTGTTTTTTATAATCGGGATTGGCCAGTTTGTGCAGAAATTCCTGGGCTTTGAGCAGGTCGCAAGGGTCAAATTCGTAGGAAATGGCGACCGGTACGAGGTTTAGCGACTGAAAGTGCGCTTTCAAATCGCCATCGTGGCCCAGGCTGAGCATTTTCAACAGCCCCGTTTGCGTACGGTCATCGCCGTCTTTGGCACGACCTTCACGTTGCGCGATCCAGACCGAATCGATTTGTTCGACAATCTGCCGGCGAATGTATTCCGCCAGCAAGACCGAGTACCGGTACAGTTCGATGGGCGAGCCGCTTCTTTTCACCACGAAACTCTTGTTCATCCGGAAGATCAACTCCGAAATGCGGTGTTTCATCAGGTTGTCGCCGATAGCAATCTGGCTGGTGCGGAATCCGTGTTCGAATAAAGTGGTATTCAGAAAAGCCGAATCCAAGACGATATCGCGGTGGTTGGAAATGAACAGGTACTGTTTTGCCGGGTCGAGTTGTTCCAGTCCACTGACCGTCAGTTGCGTAGTACTGCTCTTTTCGATCTCCTTCATCACGTCGTGAATAATTTTCGCCTGAAAATCATCAACGGAACGGATTACTGCTTTTTCTTGCAGGATCTTTTGGAAAAGTGGCGCGGGCAAAAATGCCTGCATGCCGGCTACAAAGCGGGGATGCCCAAACAATTCCTCCATGGCGGAAGGCATTACATCGTCTGGTAAGATTGCTGGGTTGTTTTCAGTCATGGGTAAATCAATCAAGGCTTGCGTTCAAATTTGGTCGCCTAAAGGTAAAACAATATTACAAATGGCTCGACCAGCCCTGAAAGAGCGAAACAACCAACATCAGGCACCGCCCGGTGAAGCCCTGAAGGGGCGAAATCATCAACATCAGGCACCGCCCGATGACGTGCCACCAGCCCTGAAAGGGCGAAACAACCAACATCAGGCACCGCCCGATGACGAGCCACCAGCCCTGAAGGGGCGAAATCATCAACATTGGGCAACGCCCGATGACGAGCCACACAACCAACATCGGGCACCGCCCGATGACATTAAAGTAAAACCACCCCATCATCCGTCTACCCTAGAAATGACCATTAATCATGTCAAGTACAATGACAGTAGAAACAAATAACAGCAAAAAGCCGGGCATCACGACAGTGGTACAGGAGTATGGCAAGCGGTTGTTCCGGTTCATCCGGGGCAGGGTGCGCAACGATGCCGACGCCGAAGATATATTACAGGATGTGTGGTACCAGTTCAGCCGCGTAGTGGAGACCGAACCGATCGCGCAACTCAGCGGCTGGTTATTCCGCGTAGCCCGCAACCGCCTGACCGATCAATACCGCCGACAAACCCCGCAATCCCTGGAAGACTTCGTCTATGAAGACGACGAAGGCGAATTGCATGTCAGGGAACTGCTGCTGCTGGAGGCCGATACCCCCGAAACGGAATACCTGAAACAGGTGGTCTGGGACGAATTATTTGCGGCCCTCGACGAATTGCCCGAAGCCCAGCGCAACGTATTTATCTGGAACGAGCTGGACGACGAAACACTGCAATCCATTGCCGATCGCACCGGCGAAAATATCAAAACCCTGATTTCCCGCAAACGCTACGCCGTGCAGCACCTGCGCAAACGGCTCAATTCTGTTTACCAAGAATTTCTAAATCAATAAGTTATGAACAACGAAACATCAAATCGCAACTTCAGACCGCGCGATAAATACAGGAAGTTCTTCCCCTTGTTTTTCATCCTGGCCGGACTGGCGCTGGGCTGGATCGTGCAGTTCCTGTGGAATGCCATTTTGCCGGAAGTAGTCGGTGTAAAGATGTTGAACTATCCGCAGGCGTTGGGTTTGCTGGTGCTGTGCCGGATTTTATTTGGCGGCTTTCGCGGCGGCCGGCCCGGCGGGAAAGGGCCGGGCCTTAGCGATCGGCGCAACCGCTGGATGAATATGAGTGCCGAAGAGCGGGCGCAGTTCAAGGCATCGTGGCAAGAGCGCTGCCGTAAAAGGGATTCGTAATAATGGTCGCAGTACCGTAATTTGGATAGTAAAATAAATAATGGAGGTGCGTAATGCACCTCCATTATTGTTATAGACCGGCGTGTTGTAACCCGCCGCTGATGCAGAAAAATGGGGTTTTTTCTAAGGCCGTAAAACGCCTGCCCAATCGCCGGAAAATAGCAACAACCTTACATAAAGCAGTACTAAATTATTTATGCGAATAATGGATTAAAGTAAATACTTATTCACCTTTTTTTAAAGTAAAAATTCGCCCGCTCCGTCTTCCTTATTGTAAGGCATTCAGTAAAAATGCCGCATTCAATTCTTCATTTTAAAAGCAAATTCACCATGCGTCCTGCAAAGTTTTTTATCGCGCTGCTGTTCGGCGCGGCAGTCCTTATTACCTTTTTGAAACTGCTGTTTTTTGCCATTATGGCCGCCGCAGTATTCGGCACCCTATTTTTTGTCTTTCGCGCCGGTCGCTATATGGGCGGTCGCCAGGGCTACGCACAGTCCCGTTTCGGGCCGGCCAATTATCCGCCGATGCGTTTCAACGAGCGTCAGCATGCCCAGCCGATTGATCCACGTAGATTCCAAAACCGTGAAAAACAGGCATTTACACGCGGTATAGAAGTGCTGTAGTGCAAGTCCAACCAACATTTTTTCCCACTTTAAATTTCAAGTAAATTATGTGTCAATTCAATAACGCCCGTATGTCGGGCTACAACATGCGCGGACCAGGTGCTGCGCACCAACACGGCTTCGGTCGCTTCGCCAGACATTTTGCCGGCGGCTGGCAAGACCATTCTGGTCAGGTACCCGTCAATGTCCGCGAAACCATAGAAGCGTATGAAATCTTTGTGTATGCGCCGGGTTTGAGCAAAGAGGCGTTCCAGGTGGGCGTCACCGACGATGTGCTGCACATTCGTTTTCAGGCAGACAACAAGGAAGCCGCCAACGAAAACTGGCTGCACCGCGAGTACAACCGCACGTCGTTCGAGCGGCAGTTTTTGCTCAACGGCAAGGTAGATACGACGGCGATCAACGCCCGTTACACCGACGGCGTACTGCAACTGACGCTGCCTAAATTGCCGGGTGCACCCGAGCAGCAAATTTCGGTAGCATAACCCGTCTAAAATTTGTGTTACGGTACTAGCAAAGCGGCCGGTTGGAACTGTATGTTTCAACCGGCCGCCTGTTTATACGCAGGAATCAGGCTTTCTTTAAAAAGCAGGCTTTCAGCACCATGACTGCACCGTCTACTTTACCTTCTACTTCTTCCGCATCGTCGGTCAGGCGGATGCTTTTCACCTTGGTACCGCGCTTGATAACCGCCGAAGAACCGCGCACTTTCAGGTCTTTGATAACGGTCACTGCATCGCCTTCGCTGAGCAGGTTACCGTTGGAATCTTTTACTTCCATGCATCAATTTGTTTTGTTGAGGCGGCAAAGGTAAAATTAGTGTCGATTTTGCCGTTAATAAGGTAAAATCGGGTTTATCAGCGCTTATTCGGGGCAATTTTAGGCGCTTTAACCGGCTCGGGGTGCCAGGTATCCGGCATACACTGGTAAAACGTTTTGGCCGTGGTGCAGACTTGAAATTCATCTACTTCGGGAAATCCGGCGGTGTTTTTCAATTTGAACTTGCGCATTTGTCCCTTGAAATCCCATTCGCTGATCGTCAGGCGATCGGAAAATTCTTCTTTGACCGGTGCTATTTTCCGACCGTTGTAAACCATAAAATAGTCGCCGATCCGCACCACATTCCCTTCCATGATCGCCAGTCGCGAATCGTTGACGACGGTGAACAAATTGAGGTAATCTTTGTGGTGTACGACGCTGTCAATCAGGGTTTTTACGGAGAAAATGGTCATAGTCGGGAAAGTAGTTTCAAAATTTTCGGTCAGATCATACCCGAAACCACCCATGATATAGGCGGTGTCCTTTTCAAATGTATACGAGAAATGTACGCCGGAGAACTGGTCGGCTACGTACGCCGGGAAATAACTCAGTGGCAGCGCGTACATTTTGCGGGCCGCATTGTCCACGATCAGCACATCGCAATTGTAAGGCGCTGCCGATTCCGGCACTTTAGCGTCCAGAAATTTACCCCCGATGATCATTCTAAAATGGCCGGAATAAAACGTCGCCTCCCCGACCATCGGCGGTATTTCCGTACCGGGAAATTCATAAATTGTAGTGGAGTCGGAAAAACAGACGAACTGGCCGTAAACAACCAGATGGGTACATAAAAAAACCAGGGATAAAAGCGTGCGCATAACGAAGGAATTGGTTAAAATCTGTGACAAGGTGCCGTCATTTGCCCGCTCAGACCGATGACGGCGATTGGCAAAGGGGTTGATCTTGATCATTCGCACAAATCGGAAATGACTTTTGCACCTGCTGCCGAAATTGGCAGTACCTTTAACTGCATGAATCAGATTTCCGCTACCACCATCCGCCAATTGTTCCTGATGCTGCTGATCGGTGGCATTCTCGGCGTGCTTTGCTGGAACCTTTATTTCTGGATCCCCGCCGTACTGGGTGCCTACACCATCTATGTGCTGTTGCGCGGACCGCTGTTTTTCCTTACCGACCGCTGGAAATGGCCCATCAAACTGGCCACCCCCGTCTTGATGCTCGGATCGTTTGTGGTGATATTTTTACCGCTGACCTGGATTTTCGGCATGTTGCGCGAACGGGTGATCGATTTATTTCAGAATTCAAACAACCTGCTGCAAAACGCGGAAAACGTAGTCCGCAACCTGGAGGCTAAATACCAGATCACCTTGCTGACGGCAGACAATATAAAAAGCGTCAATGGATGGGCCGTAAATCAGGTTCAGGGCATTGTGGGGGCAACATTCGATGGCGCGGCATTGATGGCGATTGTATATTTCATGCTGTGGTTTATGCTGACCGAAGGCAAAAGGATGGAACGGATCTTTTTCGACTGGCTGCCACTGCGGAACGAAAACGTAGAATACGTCAAAAAGCAGATGAACGACCTCGTCTGGAGCAATGCACTCGGTATCCCGCTGATGGCTTTGGTCCAGGGTTTTGCCGGGTTGGTGGTCTATTGGTTGCTGGGCATTCAGGATCCGTGGCTGTGGTTTGCCGTCACCTTTATCGCGGGCATGATTCCGATCGTCGGCGCTGCGCTGGCGTATGTGCCGCTTGCGCTCATACTGTTGTCGCAAGGCTCCGAAGGCAAGGCACTTTTTATTTTGCTATACGGTTTTCTGGTGGTGGGTTCCGTAGACAATATCGCCCGCATGTGGCTGATGAAAAAGATCAGCCAGACGCATCCGCTCACCACCTTGTTTGGCGTGATTGCCGGTTTAAGATTGTTTGGATTCATTGGATTTGTGTTTGGCCCGATTCTGATTTCGCTGCTGATTTTACTGCTGCGGATTTACCATAAAGAGTTTATTCATAAAAACGAGGATTGAAATTTTCAGGGTGAAATACATATTTGCATACCTTTAGCGCGAGCGATTTCATCCAATCAATTCCTCCTTATGCAAGTCATCCGACAGATAAAAAAGTTTATCCCCCTTACGCTGATTACTGCGTTTTTGGTTGTTTCCTGTATGCGGTTTGCGCAAAAAAACGGCCTGCTGACCATCCGTCAAAGTTCGGCCGATGCGATGAAAGCCGCCAAAGTGGTGCACGATCAAACCGCGATCAAGTTGGCCGACGGCCTGAAAATAGACCTGTGGGCTACCGACTCGCTGGCACCCGATCCGATAGCAATGTCCATCGACGCCAAAGGCCGCGTGTATCTCACCCGTACTAACCGGCAAAAAAATTCTGAATTCGATATTCGCGGACACCGCGACTGGATGACACCTTCTATTGCCCTGCAATCGGTAGACGACCGACGCGCGTTTTTGCACAGCACCTTCGCGCCGGAGCACAGCAAGGAAAATGAATGGCTGAAAGATTTGAATTACGACGGCGTACACGACTGGCATGATCTGACGGTCGAAAAAGAGGAAATTTGGCGGTTGGAGGATACCAATAAAGACGGCATGGCGGATGTGTCCACCCGCATTCTGAGCGACTTTTCAGACGAAGTTTCAGATATCGCCGCCGGTATTCTGGTGCGCGAAAAAGATGTTTTTCTAGCCTTGGCTCCGGACATGTGGCGACTGGAAGACAAAAATGGCGACGGACTGTTGGATAAAAAAACCTCGATCAGCACTGGATATGGCGTGCACATCGGTTTCAGCGGACATAATATGTCGGGCGTAGTTGAGGGCCCCGACGGGCGCATTTACTGGAATATGGGCGATATCGGTGCTAATATTACTGCGGTCGATGGCAAACAATACGCCAATCCCAATTCCGGTTTTATCGCCCGCTCCAATCCGGACGGCAGCGATTTTGAGGTATTCGCCACCGGGCTGCGCAATACCCACGAGTTCGCCTTCGATGAACATGGCAACCTGATTTCGTCCGACAACGACGGCGACCACCCGGGCGAAAGCGAACGCCTGGTGCATATCGTGGAAGGCTCCGATGCCGGCTGGCGCTCCAACTGGCAATACGGCAAATACACCGACCCGAAAAATAATTCTTACAAAGTATGGATGGATGAAAAACTGGCGGTACCGCATTGGGACGGGCAAGCCGCATACATCGTACCGCCCATTGTAAATTACCACAATGGCCCGACCGGCATGGTCTACAATCCCGGCACCGCCCTGGGGGCCGACTGGAAAAACAAATTTTTTCTGGTGGAATTTGTCGGCAGTCCTTCCGGCTCGCACATCTGGTCGTTCGGACTCAAACCAAAAGGCGCTTCGTTTGATCTGGACGGTGAAAAAGATGTCGTCAGCGGCATTTTGCCGACCGGAATTCACTTTGGACCGGATGGCGCACTGTACGTAGCGGACTGGATAAGTGGCTGGGGAACCAAGAATTACGGTCGTGTCTGGAAAATCGATGTCGCCGATACTAAAAATGATCTGGCCGCAGCGCGCCGGGAGACCCAGCGGTTGATGCAACTCAATTACCACAAACAAACACTGCCGGCGCTGGCTGTTTTGCTGGGCAACGCCGATCTGCGTATCCGGCAGAAAGCCCAGTTTGAACTGGTGGCAAGGCAGCAAAAGGGCATGGCGATTCTAGTCCAGGCTACGATGGCTGCTAATGGGCAACTGAACCGGATTCACGGCATCTGGGGCCTGGGCCAACTGGCGCGGCAGGATAAAACCTACGCCGCGCAACTGCTGCCGTTGTTGCAGGATAAAGACCCAGAAATCGTGGCCCAAACGATTAAAATGCTGGGCGATGCCGATATTAAGACCGTGGGCAAAGAATTGGTCCCTTTCCTGAAAAGTTCGCAGGCCCGCGTCCGTTTTTGCACGGCGGAAGCACTGGGGCAACTGGCGGAACCCATTGCGGTCGAGCCCTTGTTAATGCTGCTCAAAACCAACGAGGACGGCGATCTGTACATCCGCCACGCAGCCGTGTTGGCACTGGCACGCATCGGCAAAGTGGAGCCGATGGTGGCCTTGGTCAATAATCCGAGTAAAGCGTTGCGCACCGCCGCAGTGCTGGTGTTGCGGAGGTTGGGTAACGAAAAAGTCGCGCTGTTTCTGCATGATAAAGACGAATTTATCGCTACCGAAGCCGCCCGGGCCATCAACGACGACTTGTCGATTCATGCTGCTTTGCCAGCCCTGGCTGCGGTGTTGAAAGAAAAAAGATTTACTGGCGAACCTTTGCTGCGCCGCGCAATCAATGCGGCATTGCGGGTGGGCAGCGACAAAGAACTGGACCTATTGGTAGATTTTGCCGGGCGGACTGACCTTTCAGACGACCTCAAAGCCGAAGCGCTGGCCGCTTTAGGCACCTGGGCCAGCCCTTCCGTACTCGACCGGGTGGATGGTCGTTACCGGGGTAAAATCGAACGGGATCCGGCGATCGTGCAAGCGAAGATCAAACCGTTGATTCCCACTTTTCTGAAAGAGTCTAATCCGAAAACCGTGATCGCCGTAGCCGGTCTGCTGGCCAACCTGAATATGACCAATTCCAATGAGCAACTGGCCAAACTATACGCCGAAACCACATCATCCGAGGTAAAAATGGCCTTGCTGTCGGCATTGAACGCGTTGAAATACGCCAAACTGGAAACCATCATCAAAAGCGGGATGGAAGATGTGGATGAAAATGTACGCACGGTTGCGCTGGGTTTATTGAACGATGCGACCGTTTCCAAAGCGAGTTTATCAGCCATTGTGCAAACCATTTTTTCTAAAGGAACCATTCGGGAACAACAGCAATTACTGGTCGTACTGGGCAAATTGGACACGGATAAAACACTGCCTATTCTGGAAAATTTAGTGGCGCAAATGCGCAATCACAAGTTATCGCCCAACCTGAATCTCGAATTAAAAGAAGCGGTGGAAGCATCTGGATCGGCCAGTTTGAAAGCGGAATTGGCAGCCATGAAACCCGACAATTCCTTGATGGAGTCCTATGCCGAAGCATTGTACGGCGGCAATCAGGACGACGGCAACAGCATTTTTCTGTACAATTCCACGGCACAATGTATTCGTTGTCATGCCATTAATAAGGAAGGCGGCATAGTCGGACCGGATCTAACCCACATCGGCAGTACCCTCAGTCGCGAGCAACTGTTACAGGCCATGATTCTGCCCAGTGAACGCATTTCACCGGGTTACGGCAACGTATCGCTGACCTTAAAAGACGGGCAACAGGTATTCGGCATCTTAACCAAGGAAACCGACAGCGCCTTGACCCTGACCACCTCCGAAGCAGAACCGCTGATCGTTCCACTGGCGCGAATTGCCAAAAGAGAAAACCTGCCTTCCAGCATGCCGGTTATGGATGAAATTTTATCCAAACGGGAGATTCGCAACCTGGTGGAGTTTTTGTCCAACCTGAAGTGAGGAATTACGAATTAAAAATTACGAATTACGAATTACGAATTGCCGTAGCGGCAGCGTGATGCAGTGAAGACTTGGGAGAGAGATGATCCGTAATTCGTAATTTTTAATTCGTAATTAATTCGGCATTTCCCGCAATCTTTCCACCTTCAATACCGTGACCGCGCCGTCTTTGATATCGAGGATCTGTTCGTTTTTGAAATCGGTGAGGGTGCGGATCAGCGTTTCTTTGGCTGTGCCGGCCAGGGCGGCCATATCTTCGCGCAACAGGTGAATGACCGGCCCGCTTTGATCGCACAGCTGTGTGAGAGTGGTGGCTACGCGTTTGCGCACCGAGTTGTACGCCAGTTCGATAAGTTGTTGTTCCCGCTCGGCGATGTGACTGGCCAGCATTTTGATAAACCGGGCATTCACGTCGCGGTTGCCAAAAACCAGGGCCGCAAAATCCTGTTTCGGCACCAATTTAATGCTGCAATCTTCTAGCGCCGCCGCGCTTTCGGGATAGGCATCTTCTTTGAAAAGCGCCAGAAAGCCCAGAAAATCGCCGGTTTGCGCCACTTTTACAATCAGTTCACGCCCGTCATTGCTGGTTTTAAAAACCTTCACCTTTCCACTTTCCACAAAATACAGCCAGCGCGGATGCTCCCCTTCCCGGAAAATGACGTCTTTTTTCTTATAATGCCGGACTTCGCGGTTTTCGGAAAGGTGTTTGATGGCCTCCATAGCGCGCGCTTCATCGATAAAACGTTCCAGTGAGCCACCCGCCTGTGCGGATGCCGCCCGCAGGCGCTCACTTTTTTTCAACCGGTTTTCAATGGTTTGCAGCAGCATTACATCGTCGAAGGGCTTAGTGATATAATCGTCGGCACCCAGCGCCATGCCCCGGCGAAAATCATCTTTCTCGGCTTTCGCCGTCAGAAAAATAAATGGAATATCGGCGGTTTTGGCCTGACGGCTCAGGATATGCAGCACGCCGAATCCATCCAGTTCGGGCATCATGATATCGCATAAGATCAGATCGGGTAGATCGGTCTGGGCTTTTGCAGCCCCGATTTTCCCATTTTCCGCCGTAATAACGTCGTAGTTGCTGAGTAGCAGAATTTCGGCGATGTTTTCCCGTACGTCGGGATTATCTTCAATAACCAGAATCTTTTTCATGTGGGTACACTGACTGCGCACTTCCGAGTACCGTGCGTCTTGGTTGTAATAACAAGGTGTTTAGTAAAAAATCAGTCAAATGTATGGAGTCTTCTCATTATGGCCGATGATTTTAATCAGCCCGGGCGGTAAGCACGGTCATTTCTGTTCAACCGGTCGCACGGCCACCTTTGCTGCATCTTTCATTTACAAATTCCGCTTGTTGATATGAACTTATTTGCACCTGTTTCCTCGCTCATGACCGACCACAAACATCTGATAACTGTCAGTCCGGAAGAATCCCTGGTTAAAATCAAGGCGATTTTTGATTCAAATACCTTTCACCATATTCCGGTCGTACACTTTCGTGAAATAGTCGGTATTATCAGCAAATCTGATTTCGAGCACTTTATGGGCAGTGGATCCGCGTACAACGATGACCGTTTCATCCATGAATTACGCCTGCACAGCGCGACGGCGCAAGATATTATGACGAAAAGATTGGGCAAAGTGGAGTCTACCGACCGCCTCAACGTGGCGGTTGAAATCTTTACCATCAATCGCTTTCACGCGCTGCCAGTGGTAGACGACGGAGAGTTAGTCGGCATTATTACGCCATTCGATATTCTGAAAGCCCTGGGCAATGAACGGATGGCCGATCCAAGCATGTCATACGAAAATATCGAAGCAAAATGATGGAACATGCTGCTTTCCCGCCCGTTACTGCATCAAAATGCGCAGATGGCTGCAAAGGTTGCGGCAAACTCCACATTAAGTTGATGGATACTGATCCCGACATCTTGCAGCAACTGCGCGCAAACGTAACGGAAGCGCTGCTGCTATTTCCGGTCGATCACAAGATAATTGAAGTATGCGAACCTGCTTCAATCGCAGTTGCCGGTGTGATCAACACACCGGCACTGCTTTTCGACGGAGCGTTGATCATGCAGGGACGGGTCCCTGCCGCGGCCGAATTGGTCGAGGTATTTCGCAGCCGCTACCTGCAACGCAGCAAAATTCACCGTTTGCAAACCGTCGCCGTGGCTGTAGACATTAGCGCGGGTTCCGACAGCGCCCTGTGCTTTGCCTGGCATATTGCGCAAAAGGCCGGCGCTACGCTGGAAGTAGTCTATGCAATGGATAGTATCTTCGACGGACATACGCCTGCCGGTTTTCTATCCGGTTATCAGCATACGATGCAACTGGAACTGGATGCCTTCATCCGGGATTCGCTGGCTGGTATTGGGGTTACGTACGAACCCATAGTACCAGGCGCACCACCCGCGCAAAAAGCGGCAGTCTGCACTTCAAAGGTGATTTATGGCTTTCCGGAAGCAGCCTTGGAAGAACATTCCAAACAAGTCGACTTACTGGTCCTGGGAACGACCGGGCGCGGCGCGCTGGGTAAAAAGATTTTCGGCTCCGTCAGCACGGAAGTGTCCAGACACGCACACTGTCCGGTTTTATTAATCCCGCCGGAGGCGGTATTCCGGGGACTGCAAAACATGATATACGCGAGTAACTTTGACTCCCTAAGCACTTTACGCATCCAGCAGGCGGTATCGTTTGCCGGGCATTTCGACGCACAGGTCCATTTTGTGCATGTCGGACCGGGCGGTGAAAAAGGTGCCATTATAGTACGCGAGGCTTTTGAAGCCATCTACCGGGAATCGCAGCCGGAAAGGCCGTTTTTATTTGCCAAAATGGTGAGCGACGACGTGACCGGATCGCTCTACGAATACGCATTTTACCACCGCGTCGAACTCATGGTCTTTGTGACCCACCAGCGCAGTTTCTGGGAAAACATGTTGCACCACAGCATTACAAGCGAGGTAGCTGCCAGCACTGATTTACCCATGCTCATTATCCATTCGGACGATGATATGGTTGTGTAGGAAAAATATAAATACATGTGTTTTTATCCCTGTTGGAGTCATATCCGGCAGGGATTTTTTTATGCGGCTATACAAAAAGTTATTATTGCCGTTTTTCCGGCAAATTTCACCCGCGAAGCGCGACCTTTACCCCACGTTCGAAAAAGGCGGCATTTCAGCTACGCGGACTTACACTACCATAACAACTATAACAAGATGCAGGATACACAATACTCTTTCGGCATGATTGGCCTGGGCACCATGGGTCACAATGTGCTGCTCAATATGGCAGATCATGGTTACGCGGTGGCCGGTTACGATAAAGATGCTGCCAAAGCGGCGCTGATCGACCGGGTAACCGACAATGGCTCGCCCATCAAAGGTTTCAGCGATATCAAAGCCTTTGTGCAAAGTCTGAAAAGTCCGCGCTCTATTATGATGCTGGTGCCGGCCGGCCAGATTGTCGACAGTGTTATTGCCGAATTGGTACCGCTGCTGGATAAAGGCGACCTGATCATCGACGGCGGTAATTCGCATTACACCGATACGGATCGCCGCGATGCAGCGCTTGCCGAACGGGGACTGCACTTTTTCGGCATGGGCATTTCCGGCGGCGAAGAAGGTG
>JBBRDQ010000014.1:0-47240 GCA_038203695.1 Chitinophagales bacterium | reverse complement strand
CCATTGTACGGCTTTTTCAGCACGCGGACTTCCGCTGATGCGATTGCCGATACGAGTAGCCAAATGCTCGAGCCAAGGGTAACAACGACCATCGGTCAGCGCCTGATCGTAAATACTGCGTAGAAAGGCCGCGTCGGCGGTTCGATCAGGTGTTTGGGCTTGAATTCCCTTTGATTGTGTAAAAAATACAATAAGCAGGGTTGCAAAAAGAAGGGCCTGCCTGGCAAAATTATTGGAATGTGTCATTTTGGCTTACAAATAAAATTATGTTCTAAAATGTGGCTAAACGGGGCCCAAAGTTCAGAATATGCTTTGGGAAAATTTAGATTTTGTAAAATCGTGCTTTAGCAAATTTAAAATTTCATGCGCCAGTTTCCCTGGCAAATCACCGCTGGCAAAAAAAGTTGAAATTTTTTATCCTTCTTGTTGTAGGTTTTACACAAAGCGCATTACCTTTGTCATAGAAAGCAATCAAGCGAAAGAATAATTTGGTTTTATTTGGTTAGGGCTGAGGTAGTGCTGTGGTGGCACTGCCTCATTTTTTTTGCCCCTGCCACACAAACAAATCCGCCGGCATTGCGCTGCAAATCGTCTTTCTTATTTCAGCGCACAAAGTAGCGGCAATTTTTCTGAACCAATATCGCCCCGACGCGTTATCTTTGCATAGAATTTTTCCAAACAAAAATTGATCGACATGGATGCTACGACTGCTAAAAGCCCCGTGATGCTTTATACGGAGGAAACACCGAATCCGGAAGCACTTAAATACGTTACCAATCGGATGCTTTATCGCGGGATTGCGGAGTTCAAGGACAAGGATTTGGCCACTACATGGAGTCCGATGGCCAATAGCCTGATGGAACTACCGTACGTCAAAAGCGTTTATTTTAACAATAATTACGTCACGGTCACCAAGGAGTTCAACTACGAGTGGGCAGAAGTAATGCTCAAACTGAAAGAATTCGTCAAAAACTACGTGGAGAACGGGGGCGTTATCGTGCTGGACGGATTTGCGGAATACGCCGAGAAAATCAGTTCCGAACAACATGCGGAACAGTTCGCCGGCGAGGAAGGCGACATCGCCCGCAAAGTAAAAGACCTGATCGATATGTACGTGAAACCGGCCGTCGAAAGCGACGGTGGCAATATTGAATTCAAAGCCTATGACAAAGGCGTAGTACACGTCGTCATGCAGGGTTCGTGCAGTGGTTGCCCTTCTTCTACGGTAACCCTGAAATCAGGCATCGAAGGTATGCTGAAACGCATGGTGCCGGAAGTAACCGAAGTAGTACAGGAAATGGCGTAACTGGCGGGTCTGCGTTTGACCAATCGGTTCATTCGCACAACATATTGAATGTTAACGTTTTAAAATAGGTAGTACATAAAAATCCCCCACTGTAAATACAGCGGGGGATTTTTATGTACTACCTATTTTCCTTTTTTCATTGCGCCACCCTTGTGTGCGCCGCCTTTCATTCCAGGGTTACCCATTTTGTTGGGCGAATAACTGGGGCCTTTTTTAGCGAATCGCGGATCAAGACTTGGCTTTAACGCCGGTTTCTTCGGGCTGGTGACTGCCGGTTTCTGTTCCTTGGGTGGCTGTTCATTTTTATCTTCTGACATGATTTTCGTGCTTACTGTTTGAATGAAACTATTGGTTAGCAAGGCAAAATTACCACTTTTGACGCAAAAACTTTCATCTTGCCGGTCTTTTTTAACGTTCGGCGCGCTGTTCTAATTGGGCGCGTTTCAGGGTAATGAGGTGACCGATTGGTTTTCCACCGCGATAAGTGATTACCCGTAACGTAATGGGACCGTCGGGAAGTTCCACCGGGGTGGAATATTTTGGTGAGTAGCGGTCGGGCATGGCATCGTCAAGCGTATAATAAATATCGATCCCCGAGAGTTCCGACCCCATTTCGAGGGTTAATTTACCATTTTTAGTACTCGTTTCAACAATTGCATCATACACCGCTTTGCTGTAATTGATCTCGGCGATATCGGCGCGTTCGAAATGCGATTCCATGCGTTGGGCAAAATTGTCCCAGTTTTTGGCAATTTTGGGCGACCAGTAGACTTCCGACAATGCCCAGGCCCGCGGGTAGGTCATATATTGTGCGTACCGCAGGGTCGCCACCTGTTCCGTCCACAGGTTGCCCTGTCCACCCAAAATGTACTTCGCATCCACACCATCCGGCACCGGCTCGTAACTATAACTCTTGCTAACCCGCAGGCCGGAATAAATCGGCGGATCAATGCTCTGGTCACCCTGATTGTAATCAAGATAGGCAAAGGTAGTCGGCGACATAACCACTTCATGCCCCATCTGGGCCGCTTCAATACCGCCTTTGATCCCGCGCCAACTCATGACTGTCGCTCCGGGTGAAATACCGCCTTCCAGTATTTCGTCCCAGCCCAGCAGTTTTTTGCCTTTGTTTTGCAGGATTTTTTCAACCCGACCCATGAAATAACCCTGCAGGTCTTCGACGTGGCGAATGCCCAGTTTTTTCATAAGTTCCTGACAGCCAGCATTTTCTTTCCAGTATCCTTTGTAACATTCATCTCCGCCCACGTGGATATACTGGTTGGGGAACAGGAGCGCCACTTCAGTAAAGACCTTGTCCAGAAATTCATAGACTTTTTCGTCGGAAGGGTTGAGGGCATTTTCAACGTTCATTTTGAAGGTGCCGTTGCCATACCAATCTGCGAACCCGGCCCCCGGGCTTACCCTGGCGGGCTCTTTTTTGCAACTCAACTCCGGATACGCCGCAATGGCCGCCATGCTGTGACCGGGAATATCAATTTCAGGGACGATGGTTACATTGCGTTCCTGGGCGTATTGCACGACCTCCCGGATATCATCCTGGGTATAAAAGCCGCAATCGGTAGCCGCTTCGCCAGGTCGCGGCGCTTCGCGCTCACCGAAATGACCTTCTCGCGGTACGCGGCATGCGCCGACAGTCGTGAGTTTGGGTAGGGATTTAATCTCGATACGCCAGCCTTCGTCATCGGTCAGGTGCCAGTGAAAGGTGTTGTATTTCAGGCGGGCAATTTCATCGATGTACGTTTTCACATCCGCTTTGGTGAAAAAGTGACGGCTCACATCAAGCATAATACCACGCCAGCCAAACCGCGGATAATCGGTGATTTTCACCGCCGGAATTGTCCAGTTGGCTTTCACCGTCGTTTTGCTTTCAATCTCTTTGGGCAACAATTGAAGCAGGGTTTGCATCCCGTAAAACAGGCCAGCCGGTTGATTGGCCGCGATTACCACGCCTTTGGGAGTGACTTCGAGCGTATAGCCTTCTTTGCCCAATGGCGCATTCGCTACTTCGTTCAGATTCAACTGAATAGCGCTGGTTTTAGCGGATTGTGCCTTGAGCCCGAAACCGGTGGCGGTACTTAACCGCTGGGCCAGCATATCGGCGGTTGCCTTGCCTTCGGCTTTATCGTAGCCGATCGTGGCGGTTTTGGCGAGCAGGTATGTTCCGGCCATCGATTGGATAGCAACCGGCTGTGGGATCAATTCGATTGTGGATTTTTGGGCATTGGCTGTAGCCATGCAACAGCATAACAAGGCGCAGAAAAAATGTCTCATGTGTGGAAGTGAATTGGTTAAAGAGAATGACAGGGTACTGGAGGCGTTTTTATGGGTGGCAAACGCACCTTTTCAGGAATGGTGCTGGAATAAACGAGCATCCAGAGAATACGCCCCCGGCCCGGTCAGTAATAAAGCGAAATAAGGAATGACGTATAAAAAAGCATGCTCCTTATCGTCAAGCGGGTCATTGGCATGCATGACAAATAACACCACCAGCATACCAGTAATAAGTGGGACTAGTGCAAAACGGGTGAACAGGCCCGCTGCCAACAAAATGGAACAGAAAAACTCGGCGAAGACAATCATCGCCAGCGAAGCCGTAGCACCCACATGCAACGGGTCAGGGAAATCGATGGTACCGCCAGCCAGCAAGGTTTGCAGTTTATCGTAGCCATGACGGGCCATAAAAAAGGACAAACCTACTCGCAATAGCAGTAAGGCGGCATTTACATTTGCCGGAGCAATGGCGGTGCTGATGATTTTTTTGATCATAGTATTTCTTTGATGGCTAATTTTTCCTGCAATGATACGTTTTTGGCAATTCAGCACAATACCCCCGCTTTTGTTTTTATTTTTGCGCCCTCATGTCTCTAATTAAAAAACTTGCGGGTGAAACCGCCTTGTACGGCTTAAGCAGTATTGTGGCGCGCTTCCTGAATACGCTGTTGGTGCCACTGTACACCAATACGCTCGGAAAGGCCGAATACGGCGTGGTTTTGCAGTTTTATGCCTATTCCGGCTTTTTAATGGTGCTCTATTCTTACCGGATGGAGTCGGCTTTTTTCCGTTTTGGCAGCGCACCGGAAGACCGTCAGAAGGCTTACACGACCAGCATTTACTCAATTCTTATTTCAACCGCTGTTCTGGCGACCGGCATCTTCCTGTGCTCCGGCTCCATTGCTTCGGTCATTCAATATCCGCTACACCCGGAATACGTACGGTATTTTGGGCTGATGCTGGCCTTCGATTGCCTGGCAGAATTGCCTTTTGCGCGCCTGCGCCTGGAGCAGCGACCGATCAAGTTTGTGTTCGTGAAATTCTGTAACATTGGCACCAACGTGATTTTAACCGTATTCTGGCTGCTCTTTTGCCCCTGGGCCGCTGCCAATGGCTACGATTGGGTATATGCAGTCTGGTCGCCATCGCTCGGCGTCAGTTACATTTTCATTGCCAATGTATTGGCCAGCGCGGTCACCATCCTGCTGTTGCTGCCGGAATTAGGCAAAGCCTTTAAAGGTCAGTTTGACGGCGCATTATGGCGTAAAATGATGGTCTACGCCGGCCCGCTGATCATCGTGAATTTTGCCGGTATCATTAACGAAATGCTGGACCGGGCGCTCCTCCCTTACCTGGTGCCGGGCACCCCGACGGAGGGACTGGCACAGTTGGGCGTGTATGGTGCCAATTACAAACTGGCCATGCTGATCACGTTATTTAACCAGGCGTATCGCTACGCCGCCGAGCCGTTTTTTTTCAAAACTGCCGGCGACGCCGACGCGCTGCAAACACAGGCCAATGCGACCAAATGGTTTACCCTGGCGGCTTCCGTGGGTATGCTGACCATCCTGCTGTTTCTGGATATCATTAAGTACTTCATCGGCAAAGACTTTCATGGCGCGCTCAACATAGTTCCCATCTTATTGTTAGCCAACGTTTTACTAGGCATTTATTATAATTTCTCCGTCTGGTACCGCTTGAAAGATCGCACCGGCACCGGCGCTATAATTTCGGTAGCGGGTGCCTTGCTTACCGTCGCACTGCTTTTTTGGTGGGTGCCGATGATGGGATATATCGGTGCAGCCTGGGCAACGCTGGTTTGTTATGCTTTCATGAGTACGGCTACCTGGCTGACGGGGCGGCGCATTCACCCGGTACCGTATCAATTGGGACGCATGGCCGGGTATATCGGTGTGGCACTGGGCTTTTATTTGCTCAGCGAATGGCTGAAACTATCGCTGCATGGCCAGGCCGCGTGGTTACTTTGGCTGGTGCGCACGGGACTGTTAGGCGTATACCTGGGGGCGATTTATAAGTTGGAAGGGAAGGATTTGCGCAAGGCGTAGTGCGTGAAAAACTAGGAAATCCGGCTCCAGATCCGCGCTTCTTTGGCTTCTATCTCCAGGTGCTGTTTTAATCGCGCATGTTCGGGAGTAGCCAGGGCAGGGTCTTTTTCCAGAATCTGCGTGGCTACATCGCGGGCCGCAGCGAGAATTTGTCCGTCGCGGGCCAGATCAGCCAGTAGAAACCGCAGCATCCCGCTTTGTTGGGTGCCTTCGATATTGCCCGGACCGCGCAACCGCAGATCGGCCTCGGCAATGATAAAACCATCGGTGGTTTGCACCATAGTTTGAATTCGTTCGCGGCCGTCGTGACTCAGTTTAAATCCGGTTAACAAGATACAATAACTCTGATCGGCCCCGCGCCCTACGCGTCCGCGCAACTGATGCAATTGTGACAGGCCAAAGCGCTCGGCATTTTCAATCACCATGACCGAAGCATTGGGCACATTCACGCCCACTTCGATCACCGTGGTAGCGACCATAATCTGGGTTTCGCCGCGCACAAAACGCTGCATTTCAAAATCCTTATCCGCCGGTTTCATCTTACCGTGTACAATCGAAATCTGGTATTCCGGCAACGGAAAATCGTGGCTCAATGCCTCGAAACCCGACATCAGATTCTGCAAATCCATGGTCTCCGTCTCCTCGATCATCGGGTACACGACGTAGACCTGATGGCCCAGCGCAATTTCATCGCGCATAAAACCCTGTACCCGCAACCGGTGATGTTCCGTTTTGTGCATCGTCTTAATCGGTTTGCGACCAGGCGGCAGTTCATCGATCACCGAAATATCCAGGTCGCCGTACAAAGTCATGGCCAGCGTGCGCGGAATCGGGGTGGCGGTCATCACCAGCACATGTGGCGGCAAGAGCGGATTTTTGGCCCAGAGTTTGGCACGCTGCTGCACACCGAAACGGTGTTGCTCGTCTATAATACTGATGCCCAGGTTTTTAAATACCACCCAGTCTTCGATCAACGCGTGGGTGCCGATCAAAATATGAATGTCCCCGGCGGCTAATTGCGCCAGAATGGCCGCGCGTTTTTTACCTTTTATAGCGCCGGAAAGAAACGCCACCTGTACGCCCAGATCGCCCACCAGCGCCGTGATACCGGCAAAATGCTGCTGGGCGAGGATTTCTGTAGGGGCCATTAGGCAGGTCTGAAAACCATTGTCCAGCGCGATCAGCATGGTCATCAAGGCTACGACCGTTTTCCCGGAACCCACATCGCCCTGGATCAGGCGATTCATTTGTTTGCCCATTGCCAGGTCGCTTCTGATCTCTTTCAACACGCGTTTTTGCGCACCGGTCAGTTCGAACGGCAGTTTTTCCTTGAAAAAGGCATTGAAATAGTTGCCGATTTTTTCAAAAACAAACCCACGTGATGCTTCCTGCCGGCGGCGTTTGACTTGCAGGAGCCGTAATTGCAGAAAAAACAATTCCTCAAATTTCAGGCGGCGGATAGCGGCATCCAGTTCCTGCTGGTTTTCCGGAAAATGGATGTGTTGCAGTGCCTCCCAACGGCTGGTCAGGCGAAATTGCTGACATAGATAATCGGGCAGCGTCTCCGGCAGATCGGCCGGTTTCAGGTTGTCGAGCAAAACCCGCAGCAGACGCCGCAATCCTTTGGCATCCAGCCCTTTCTGGGTTAATTTATCGGTGGTAGGATATACCGGATCGAAGGTGCGCGGTTTTTGCGCCACTTCACCGGCCAGCAAGGGTGGCATGGCCTCCTCGATCTCCGGGTGACTGATATTGAACCGTCCGTTGAATTCGCTGAGGCGACCAAAGACGATGTACTCTTTGCCAACGACCAGATTTTTTTCCACCCACTGGATGGATTGAAACCACACCAGTTCCATCGCGCCGGTATCATCGCGCACTGTGCCCGCCAGGCGCTTGGCGCGGCCCTCACCCAGGGTTTCAAGTCGCCGCAGTACGCCTTTTAGTTGCACCGTTTCTCCCTCCGTCGTCGCGTCGCGAATCTGGTGAAATTTGGTACGGTCGATGTATCGGAACGGGAAATGGAAGAGTAAATCGCGACAGGTAAAGACGCCCAATTCCTTTTTCAGGACGTCGGCCCGCAGTGGGCCCACCCCCTTGAGATATTCGATATTTGCGTCGAGATTCATGGTGCGAATATCGGATGATTTGCGGATTTAAAGTAGAAACAGATTTGAATTTCAACAAGTTATGCAAAATGGGCCACTTGATTTTTTCACGGACTATTGATTAGAGATGCTTTTGCTAATCCAATCCCTGCAAAATCCCTTTTTCACCCGGTGGCACCCCGCGCTGCATCCAGGGTGGCTGCGGCGCACCCAATAAATAATAATCAAAGAACTGCTGTAGCCGATGTTGAAAATCTGTGCGGTTCTGGAGTTTTTGCGGCCAGTGTTTTTCTTCGTTGTAATTGAGCAGCCACGTTGGTTTGCCCAGTCGCCGCAACCCGCTGTACAACTCAATGCCCTGATACCACGGCACCGCGTCGTCTTGGTCATTGTCGAGGATCAACAGGGGCGTTTCTACTTTTTCAAGGGCAAAAATGGGCGAATTTTCGATATAACGCAGCGGGTATTGCCACAATGTGCCGCCGATACGACTCTGCTGATGTTCGTATTGAAAAGCGCGGTTAAGGCCCGAGCCCCAGCGAATACCGCCATACGCGGAGGTCATATTGGCGACCGGCGCACCCGCTTCGGCACAAGCGAACAGGTTGGTACGTGTCACTAAATAAGCGATCTGGTAACCACCCCAGGAGTGACCTTGCAACCCGATATGCGCAGCATCGACAAAGCCCATATCGATCAATTTTGTCACACCACTCACCACGGCGTCGTACGCCGATTCGCCGGGATAACCGGTGCGGTAAACGATGTCCGGAATAAACAGTACATAACCACGGCTGGCATAGAAAGACCAGTTGATGGTCGAGCGGCCAAAGTCGGGCGTGCGGTGGCGGTTGAGTTCGTCGGAGGAGCGTTCGTAGAAATTCACCAGCATCGGATATTTTTTAGCGGGGTCGAAATCGCTCGGTTTGATTAACAATCCGTCCAGTTTTTCACCGGCCAGCGAGGTCCACTGAAAGGGTTCGATCGTGCCCCAGCGGTAGTCGCTTTGTTGTGGATTGGCATTGGAAATCCGTTGTTCTACCTGGCTATTATTTTCATAATCAATCCATTGCAGATCGGGGAAAGTTTGAAAATTCTCTTTTGTGAACAACAGTTTCTCGGCATTCCGCGCCTTTTGCGGCGTGCGGGAATAGGCAAATTGGCCGGATATCCACAACGTAAGCGCATTGCTACCCAATTGTAGCCAGGCGTATCCTTCGGCTTTGGTCACATTGTTGAATTGATGCAGCAGCAGGCGTGCCTTGGGGGCAATGGAATGCTCTTCCGGGTCGAGTCGAAGGTAGCGATAGGTGGTCTGCGTTTCGCGGCCGCGGGTCAGGCGCTCGGGTTTTTGTTGGCCGGCGGGGTCTATTTTCCAGATATCGTAGCGGTCGTACACCAGCATGGCCGCATCGTTATCCAGCCAGCCCATCATTCCATGTGGATCGGGAAAGTCGGGTGTGTCGTTGCGTTCGTTAAAAAATGCGACCGTGCGGTTGTCGGTCAGGCGGGCAATGGTAGTCTTGCGGGCATTCCAGGCAAACCATGCCGTATCGGGATCGCTCCACCAGGCGATGTATTGCCCCGCCGGGCTCAGGCGCGGACTACAGCGCAAGCCCTTGACAATCTGTTTTTTATCGCCGTTATTCAGGTCGATTGCGTACAGGTCTTTATAGGCTACGCCTTCCGATTGGATGTATGCTGTGTAAGGTTCTTCCGTAAAACCCAGCGCCAGATCGGCATCGTGTTGCTCCTGGAAGCGCACTTCCGGGTTTTCCGGCGTAGCCAGCACGACGAACTTTTTACTTTTAGTATGCCAGACTACGGGGTAACTGCGCTTTTTCTCGGTGTCCCATTGTGCTTCCTGCTGCGTGTACATGCGGCCTTCCTGCCACGACCAGACTTCGACGTTCACGATTTCCTCGGGCAGCAACATGGTATCGTTCAACACCGGAGGGGGCGCTATGCCAAAGTACAATTTGGATCCGTCTTCCGAAAATTCCAGGCGGGCGTTTTCACTGAGCATCCATTTGTTGCCCTGGCCGGGTTGGGGCTGGTTAATATCCGGCAAAAAACTGCTTGTTGCATCGGCCAGCACGCGGGCGGAATCGCGGAGATCACCGGCCCAATGGCAGAGTTGCCAAGGTTGAATCCGTGCTTTGGTCGTGTCCATATTGGCCAGAAAGGCGGCCTGGCGACCGGATTCGTTCAGCGATAATTGCTGGTATTTTCCTTTGCCACGCCAGAGTGGCCGGGATGTATGCTGTTCTAAATCAGCATAATATACCCCGGCTTGCAGCGAATTTTGTTTGGCGGAAAAGGTCAGCGTATCGCCTGGTCCGCCGGTCTGAAACAACAGATTCTTGGCCTTTTCGGCAAACACAAAACTTTGCACGTAGGCCAGTGTGTCGGTTGCACCGGTGGTCATATTGCGCAGAAAAAGGCGGGTGCCGTTCTCCTTATCTTCTTTTTTGGGCTTTTTGCTGCTTTTGGGCTGGACCGGTTTAGCGGCTACTTTCACCGTATCAGTGAGTGAATTCTTCATGCTCGCCGTGTCTTTTTTAGGCGGCACCACCTTACCCGTTTCCAGTTGATAAGCCATCCAGCCCGACCATTTTTCCGGCACAGTAAAACTTTTCAGCCGGGCGATTTTCTCCACTTGGCCGGTGGCCAGGGTCAGGATACCCAGGGTGTCTTTGGGCAATTCTTCTTCCTTGACCTTGCGGCGGCGCATATTTTTCAGCGTGTCGGAAGGCGGTTTTATCCTGAAAATCAGGAATTTGCTATCTTCAGAAAAACGCGCATCGGTAGCGCGGAGATACACGGTAGTTTGTCCAGTCCGGGCATTCCAGACTTGCAGGGAAGGATCGGTTTCGGTCACGGGTAGCAACGTGTAGGCGACCCATTGACCGTCGTTGCTCAAACGATTTTGTTCGATCCTGCGCCAGCGCTGGACATCAGCATGATCGAGCGGTTTATTTTGCGACCACAGCAACAGTGGAAGCAGGCAAAAGAGACAAGCGGCGAAGTATTTCATACCGGCAAAAGTATAAAATAATGCAAAAGTAAAAATCAGGCAAAATTGCGGGTGTTTGTATGGCGCAATTTTGGCTTCTTTAGTGATACAACTGCGGTTTCATACTGTCATGTGCGAACGGACCCATTGTTTTTATCCGACGAGCAGCCCATCCTTATCTTACAAATCACCGCTGCTGCCAATGGTAAATTGAGCGATTGCCGGCCACGGCCACTGAGTGCAGGCAGTGTTGGTTTGTATCGGTTATATACAGTCGATGGATTGGCGAGCGGAAGGATTGTAAAAAGGGAGGAGTGAAACAATGCCATCCTTTTCACGAAAAGTCAACCAATAATATTGCTTACATCGATTTCCGAAAATCCGACACCGTGACGCCCGCCATTTTCTTGAAAAACCGCGAAAAGTGGGCCGGCTCCTCGAAACCTAGTTCAAAGCCAATTTCGCCAACCGATTTGTCGGTGTATAGAATCAAGCGCTTGGATTCCAAAAGCAGGCGTTCGGCGATGCGTTGAACGGGGCTTTTTTCGCTGTATTTTGCAAAAAGATTGCTCAAGGTCTTGGGCGATTTGAACATCAGGGTTGCATAGTCCTGCACTTGGTGGAGTTTTTTGAAATTGGTTTCGACCAATAAATTGAACTGCCGAACCGTGTCCAGTTCCGTCGTAGACAAAGCACCTGCGGGCGATTGGGATTTGACCAAACGCGTTATTTTGATGATAAGGCGTTTGAGCAACACGCGCAGCATTTCCCCCTGAATGTTGTCGCGATTTTCATATTCGTCTTTGAACACCTCTACCAACAAGCCCAAACTGCGCGTCTCTTTTTCATCCAA
Source organism: Chitinophagales bacterium (assembly GCA_038203695.1). Lineage (GTDB taxonomy): Bacteria > Bacteroidota > Bacteroidia > Chitinophagales > Saprospiraceae > M3007. The sequence continues at coordinate 35,599 of JBBRDQ010000014.1, read as the reverse complement.
CAAAATGGGCTGCGCCTCACGCCAGCCATAAAACAGGATACCGGTGCAACTGACCTCGGCATCGTGGGTGATGATGCAGTAAAATTCCTTGTTGAACTGCCAAATTACGGCATCTTCCGAGCGTTCGAACCGAAACGAATGGCTCACATTAAGCGCGAGAAAGGTGTTTTCCGGAATCTCGAAACGTATTTCATCTATGCTGACTTGTTGTGCTTTGCCCCGGTTCCAGACCAGCGAGTTGAATTTTTTATCGCGCTCGCGGAAGAAATAACGCGTAAAATCCGGCTCAGCGGTGGTCATCAATAACTGACCTCCGGTGGCCGGTTCGTAAAATTCGTGGCGCATAATCAGGGTAATTTACGGTCTTTTTCCTCGATTTTTAAGTCGTTGATGCTGGCAAAACGCTTGGCCATCAAGCCATGTTCGTCAAATTCCCAGTTTTCGTTGCCGTACGCCCGAAACCATTGCCCGGCGGCATCGTGGTATTCATACTCGAACCGCACGGCGATACGGTTGTCCGTGTGCGCCCAATATTCTTTTTTGAGATGGTAAGCCAGTTCCTTCTCCCATTTTTTGGTGAGAAACTGGACAATTTCCGCACGACCTTTTAAAAATTGGTCGCGGTTGCGCCATTCGCTGTCTGGCGTATATGCTTTTGCGACCCGTTCGGGGTCTTTACTGTTCCAGGCATCTTCGGCCATTTGGATTTTTTGGCGTGCCGTTTCTTCGGTAAACGGGGGTAAAGGGGGGCGTACTTCAAGCTCCATAATAGATTGATGTTGAATAGGCTAACTGCGTTTTTTCCAATTATCGAGGCTCCAAATATCCCAATCGCCGGGCAGCAACAGCAACGCGGCGAGCAACGCACCCCGAAAAACGACGTGCTGCAAATCCCAAATCGGCGATTCCAGCCCGTGGCCGATGCTGACGATGAGCAAAACGGCGACGAAAATTCGATAAGCCCAATCGCGCCGCCAACCGATGAGGAGCATCGCACCGCCGACCAGTTCGGCGAACGTGGTAAAAAACAGCACCGCTACTAAAACGGGTTTTGGCAGCATGGTTTCGAGCGGTTTGAAGGCATTTTCGTACAAATTCCAGATGCCGAACTTGAAAATCTTACCCCAGCCTTGCAGCAAAAAAATAGTGCCGAGCAAGGTGCGGAGGAAGAAAAAGGCGAGAGCGCGGTTTGTGTTTTTCATTTCAATCCGGTTTTTCCGCAAAAGGAACCGCTGCTGCGATGCTCCACTCGCCATTTATCATGCGATGAACGTAACAGTTGTCGGCCTCGCGCAACAGTTCGGCACGTTGTTCGTCGCTCAAATCGCCTTCTATGTGCAGGGCGACCTGTACGGTCGAAACCAAAGAGCGGTCGGGGTTGCGCTTCACTGCGAGCTCCAACTGGGCATCCACACCGCCGATAACCCAACCTTTTTTACGGGCGATGAACCGCACGGTGTTCACCTTGCAGGAAGCCAGCGCAGCGAGGATTAAATCTTCCGGGGAAAAACCTTGGTCGGTGCCTTTGGCCGTGATGGGCTCGTCGCCAACGATGGCAAGGCGCCCGTTTGAAATAATGGATTGATAACCAATGGGCAGGCTTTTGATATTGATTTTAGTTGCCATGTTTCTTTTCTTACACGTTGAATGGATGCTGTAAGGTTGGATGAATTTTTTAAAATATTTATCAATTATTCGCTGATGGTAACAATTTTTCCCAAAATAAAAACGGGGCAATGGATCCATTCCACTGCCCCCGTTTTTATTTTATGCGTTTACTTGGTCCAATCGGTGGGCCACTGGAAAATCAATCGGGATTTGGGTCACGCCATGTAAGAAGTTGGAGACGATTTTGTCGCCGATGACGATGAGAATATCCACCACATTGGCTTGGGTGTATCCCGCTGCAAAAAGTTGATCGACTGACTCGGTAGCAGGTTTGCCGCGGTTGATGGTCGTGTCGCGCACAAATTTGGCCAGCGCATCTAATTTAGCGTCAAAGGAAGCCTCGCCAGCGCGGATTTCTAAGATTTGGTCTTCGGAAAAACCGTTCATTTTGCCCAAAACCGTATGCGCTGACAAGCAATACAGGCAATCGTTCACCTCGGAGACTACTAAATTGATAAGTTCGCGCTCTTTGGCACGGAGGGTGCTTTTACGGTTTTGGAAAGCGAGGTAATCGCCCAAAGCCGTCTCGCTCAAGGCAAAAGTGGCATACAGATTCGGTACAAAGCCAAGTCCTTTTTGCAGGTTGTCAAAAATACCTTGGTTGGCCGGGGAAACTTCGGAGCGGGTTGGAACAGTGAAATGTGTCATTGTTAAAATTTTCGATGTTGAAAAAAGTTGTTCGATTTAATGACACAAAGGTGGGGGTGGTAACTCCTTGGGGATTAACCAATTTTGCCCGGTGATTTACCAATTTTTCCCAAGTTGATTATTTTTACTACTTGATGAACTCGCTCCTACACAACAAAATAACTGCTGTGCGCTCCCGTCTCGCCGTCGGCTTTACGACCAATCATACTTCCCGCAGCCCCCAACCACATTTCACCCAGATTTGCTGTCTACGTTTGCCGGCAAAGCCTGCGCGGATTATCTGTACAAGGCAGCGCCTTACGGGAGCAGGCGTAAATTTGCGCTGTACCTGGAGCAAAATGTCGGCATTCAGACAAGTGAGCCACTTGCGGGGCGCGTTCAGGCTTTTTCGATAGGGGCAGCGCCGTTAAATAGTATCTTTCTAAAAAAAGCAATCATCATGTATTCAAACCGACAATTTTTCAGCCACCTGGGCTGGGCAGCCGTGCTGACATTGACCGCCTGCGTCAAGACGGAGATCGTCCCCGAAATCCTGGCACCCAAACTGACAGTGACACCGGTCACTGTTTCGCTCACCACAGGGCAAACCTTTGCACTATCAGCCACCTACACCGACGAAGCGGCCATCGACCAGTCGGCGCAAGTTCAGTGGCGTTCCAGCGCGCCTTCCATTGCATCGGTCAGCACGGTGGGCTTGGTCACAGCCAAAATACCGGGCCAAATCTGGGCCGTCGCGCTCGCGCCAGGCGGTCTGGCCGACTCCACACTCGTCACCGTAGTACAAAATGAAAACGCGGTGGCCAGCGTAGCAGTGGTGGCCGCGCAGACAGTGATTAACATCGGCGCGACGCTCCAATTTTCAGCAAAAGCCTTCAACAGCAGCAACCAGGAAATTGGTGGACAAACCGTGACTTGGGCGAGCACCAACGACAACGTGCTGAGTATCAGCGCTACCGGGTTGGCCACGGGTGTGGGTGCCGGTACTGCATCGGTCACGGCCTCCGTCGCCGGGGTCAACAGTCTACCGCTCGCCATTCAGGTCGTACCAACGAATGGCATATCGCGCACTGGTACTTTTATGAGTAGCAATGGCTACTCGACGAAAGGAGCAGCCACCCTACAGCAAACGGCCAACGAGTTGACCCTGATTTTGGGCAACGATTTTCATGCTTCCAACGGCCCCCAATTGGGGATCTTTCTGGCCAAAAACGCCTCGGGCAGCCTCAATGCGCAGAACAGCCTGAGCCTCGGGAACTTAGAGAAAAACGATGGCGCGCAACAGTACGCGGTGCCTGCCGGGGTGAGCCTTCAGGACTACGACTATGTGGTCATCTACTGTATCCCGTTCAACGTGCGGTTCGGTTCGGCTAAACTCAGCAACTAAAAACGGCAGCAACACATGAAAAATACGCTTGTTTCAACCGCCATTTTCTGGGTGCTGCTGGGTGCAGCCCAGCCTGCACAAGCCGGCGGGTGGCCCCTGCCAAAAGGCCACGGCTTCTTCAAACTAGACTTTACCAGCATCCGCGCGCGCCAGTTCTATGGGCTGGATGGCAAGTTTTACGACATCAACGGCGCGGGTACAGTGCTGGGCAACTACACGACCGCATTTTACGGCGAATACGGCGTTACCTCAAAACTTACGGTCATCGCCTACGTTCCTTTTTTGGTGCGCAATACCGTCAATGAGGGCGTGGGCGCGATCACGGGCGGGGTGCTACAACAGGGTTTACAAAACACCGCTTTTGGCGACGTTGACCTGGGGCTGCGCTACGGTCTGCTGCGCAAGGGGCCTTGGGTAGTCAGTGCTTCGCTGACGCTCGGCATACCCAGCGGTGATTTTAAAAATGCCGATCTGCTGTACACCGGCGACGGTGAATTCAACCAACTGCTCAAGTTGGAGTGGGGGCGTGGCGCGGCACGTTGGTACGCCACCGGACACGTCGGGGTGAACAACCGCACCAAGGGTTTTTCTGAGGAATTTCGATACCATGTTGAAGCAGGATATTGGCTGCTTAAAGACCGGTTGCTGGCTTCTGCAAAATTAGTCGGGGTGCAGTCGTTCCAGAACGGCGATCCGAGCAGTTCGATCAACGGCCTGTTTGCCAATAATGTAGAATATGTATCGCCACAACTGGGCCTTGCCTACGAGCGGAAGAGCGGGTGGGGCATAAGCGTCCTGCTGGGCGGCGCGATGCAGGGCCGCAACGTGCTGGCGGCCCCTGCGGTGTCGCTGGGCGTGTATTGGAAAATGCAAAAGAAAAAGTAGTTGAGGTAGCCGGCGGGGCGTTGAAGTCGCGCGCCAATCGTAGGATAAAACGGCAAAAATAGGGTGGGTATACTTTTCACAAAAAATTGGTACGATGTTCGCAAAGGAATATCCAAAGGATATTATTCCCCAATTTAGTCCATTCCCTATGCCACATTACCGTCTGATCTTATACCGGCAAATCGAAACACACTGGCACTATGTTCGTCTCACGGTGGGCGCAGATGCGTTGTTTCGCACCGAAAAAGGGCTGTGTGGCGCGTTGCCGGATGAGGTTTCCAGCGCTCCTTTGCCGGCCGGTTTCGATGCAACCGAGGCATTACAGCAAGCGGGGCTGTTTTGGCAAGGCGAAGGTTATGACAAGCCCACCGCCAAACACCTGCAAGTCCTGACGCTTCATTTTCAAATGCCTCGCTGGAAAGGTTATGCCGCCGCCGCACCCTGGTACGATGACTGGACGAGCGGTTATCTCGATCGGATCGAACAGATTTTTGACGAAACCTGCAACGGGATTCTCAAACACAACGAGCGTTTTTCCGGCAATCACCTGTACTACTACACGGTTTTTAACCCCGAGGCTGCGCGCGAAGCAGTAGAGAAAATTGCCCGGGAAGCACCGGTGCAGTTTCCGCTGGATGTGCACCTGGGCGCCCAGGAAAAAGCGGTAAAAATCCCGATTGATCCCAATGTGCCGGATTATTTGCGGTCGCTGTTCCGGAGTTTTGAAAATTCAGCGCGTTTGTTAGCCCGGGAATTACCGGTTTTATTTCCTGGCGATCCCCTGCAACCGCAGCATATTCCTACGCAGCAAAAACGCATCATCGGCCCGGAAGGGCAGCGGCTGCGCAAAGTTTTGCTGGAAAAATGGAATTTTAATTCAAATTTCTGGAATCCCCTCACCGAAGATTCGCCGGAAGAAACGGTCTTCCTGAATGGTATGACCGATGCGGCCAAGGCCCAAGTGGTGCAACTTATCGCCGACCACGTGCAGCAACCGCTCTACCTGCTGGACTGCGAAACCGGTTTGTTTGCCATCACACCCGACGCGATGTTTACCGGCGCTTACGAAGGCATGGTGTTCGATACCACCCTGGATTGGGTAATTTATTTTTCCCACCATTACACCACGACTTTTGGGGGCCCGTGGCTCGTCCAGGCGATTAAAGATATTTACAGAGAGGAGCCGGAGGCGTTGAACCGGTGGTGAGATGTGTCCGCTTCCTTTATTTAACTTCCGTATACCCCAGCCGCTTCCGCAGCGCTTCCACATATTTCAGCATCGCTGCGCTGGAGGCAGCCGGAAATCCACTGAACAGCGCCGCATTCTGCTCCATTTTTGCGATCGGCAGCGTGTAAAACGTGGCTTTCCCGCCCGCCGGTTTGTGGATATAACGCCAGACCGGTACATAGCCGTGTTTGCCTACACGTACCTGCGCCGACCCTTTATTTTTCAATAAATCGACCTGAAACAGGATGCCGCCATCCGTATTGGGCTGCTGCTGATTGGAAATGAAGTTGCCCAGCGAATACACCACAATCGCTTCTCTCTTTTTACCATCGGGCGACGTAGCGGATTCGGTGCGGATAGGCTGTACCACGTGCGGGTGCGAACCGATCACCATATCCGCGCCATTGGCGATCAGGAATTTGGCGATCCGGCGCTGGTCTTCATTTTCTTTCAACTGGTATTCAAGGCCCCAGTGCATAAACGCAATGATAAAATGCGGCTTACGCGCCCGCGCCTCGGCCAGGTCCTTGCCCATTTGAACCGTATCGATGCGATTGACCACCGTGGGTGCCTCGGTGGGCACGCCGTTGGTATCGTAGGTATAATTGAGCAAGACGATTTTAAACCCGTTTTTATAGATCATCAGCGGATAATACATATTTCTGTCGCGCTGATTCAGGAAAGTACCAGTCTGGAAAAAACCGAGGTCGCGCAGGGTTTTTGCGGTATTGGTCACGCCGAGTGCATGGCTGTCGTTGGAATGATTATTTGCCGTGACCAATACGTCGAAGCCGGCTTCCTTGAGCGCGGGAGCCAGATCGGTTGGGCTCCGGAACATCGGATAACCGGTGTAAGGCGGCTTGCCGGGCATGGTCAGTTCGAGATTGCCAAAGGCCAGATCGGCTTTTTCCAATAACGGTTTGACGTATTTAAAACAAGGGGTGTAGTCGTATTTTTTGTTTTTTACAACTTCCGCGCTCTGGATTTGCGGCATGTGTCCCATAATATCGCCGGCAAAAATAAGGTGCAGCGTATCCGTCTGGGCAGGTAGTTGCAGCACAATGGCGCTAAAAATCAGGAAAATGGGCAGTTTTTTACTAAATGGCATGGTCTGAACAATGTTTCCGGCAAAGAACTGCCAAAATTCAAATATACGCTACGTTTGTACCATGAAACGCGGAACTTTGCGTTTTGAGGAATTGTAAAATACACGCTATGTCCGAAGAATTGCCCAAAAATACACCCCTGCCGCCACCGGCTGCTGCGCCATCCCGGCGCAGCATCGCCCTGCCAACGGGGTTTTTCTCCCTGCTTTTGCTCGTGCTGGCCATTGCGCTGGGGGTATGGCTGGGCTACAAATTATTTGCGCCCAAAGCGCAGGCCATTGAAAGCGCTACGGTATTGCTGGAGAAAATCCAGGCGGTCGCTAAACTCACGACCGTGGAAGGACAATTCACCGAAATATACAGTTACAATGACTATCAGGGCAGTTTTGGCATGTTGTGGGACAAAAAAGTGCTGGTCAGGGTCAGAGCCAAAGTCTCCGCCGGGTACGATCTGCAAGCGCTTAATGTCCAAACCGACGCGGTCAATCATGTCATTCGCATCAATGCGCTGCCCGAACCGCAGATCCTGAGCATCGACCATTCGCTGGATTACTACGACGTGACGGAGGGGCTTTTTGCCTCTTTTTCGCCACAGGATTATACACGCATCGGAGAGCAATCCAAGAACCTCATCCGGGAGCAGGCGCAGAAGAGCAACCTGATGAGTTCGGCCCGCGAACAGGGCCAAAAAATCCTCGATATGATGAAACTTATGGTGGAGGGAGCCGGTTGGAAAATGGAGATCGTCGGTCAGGGCGGAGGATTACCGCAGTGAATGTTTTTTCAAAAGGGCAAATGCGCTACCTTTGCGCGCCGATTTGAGGCGGCGATAGTTCTTTCTGGTTTTAAAAACCTCGAAGGACTGGATCTGGTCTCTCGGCACCCTGCCATTTTATTACCCATTAGCAAGACAACGCAATGACATCCCGCGACATCCGCCGCCAGTTTCTCGACTTTTTTGCCTCGAAAGGCCATAAAATTATTCCTTCTGCGCCGATGGTGGCCAAAAGCGATCCTACGCTTATGTTTATCAATTCGGGCATGGCACCGCTCAAAGATTTCTTTTTGGGCAATCAAACGCCGCCGTCCAAGCGCATCGCCGATACCCAGAAATGCCTGCGCGTGACGGGCAAACACAATGACCTGGAAGATGTGGGTTTCGATGGTTACCACCATACCATGTTCGAGATGCTGGGCAACTGGTCTTTTGGCGACTATTTCAAAAAAGACGCGCTGGCCTGGTCGTGGGAACTGCTCACGGAGTTTTACAAAATTCCCCAGGATCGCCTGTACGTCTCCGTTTTTGCCGGCGATGAAAAAGAGGGGCTGCCTTTTGACCAGGAAGCGCACGATACCTGGCGGCAATTTGTAGCCGAAGACCGGATTCTGCCCTTCGGTAAAAAAGAAAACTTCTGGGAAATGGGCGCGCAAGGTCCCTGCGGTCCGTGTTCCGAAATCCACGTAGATCTGCGTCCCGATGCCGAACGCGCGGTAACCGATGGCAGGGCCCTGGTCAATGCCGACGATCCGAACGTGATCGAGATCTGGAACAACGTATTTATGCAATTCAACCGCAAAGCCGATGGCTCGCTGGAAGAACTACCGGCCAAATCGGTCGATACTGGGATGGGTTTCGAACGCCTGTGCCGGGCCGTGCAAGGGGCTACCTCCAACTATGCGACCGATCTGTGGCGACCGCTTTTCAAGGTACTGGAAGGTTTGTCGGGCCACGTTTATACGGACAGTTACCCGGGTCAGCCGGGTACGACCGAAGAGATTGTCAAAAAAGACGTGGCGATGCGCGTGGTGGCCGACCACCTGCGGGCGGTCAGTTTTGCGATTGCAGACGGCGAATTGCCGAGTAGTGGTGGTGCCGGGTATGTGATTCGCCGGATATTACGCCGTGCCGTGCGCTATTATTACTCATTTTTGAACCTAAAGGAACCGGTTTTATACCGCATGTGCCCGGTACTAGCCGAGGAATTTGCGGATGTATTTCCTGAATTGAAAGCACAGGTAGGTTTTGTGACGGAAGTGATTTTAAATGAAGAAAAGGCTTTTCTGCGCACCTTAGAAAGCGGCTTGAAACGCATTGAAAATATTGATATTCAACACAATACCGTAAGTGGACAGCAGGCTTTTGAATTGCTGGACACCTTCGGTTTTCCCTTTGATCTGACCAATCTGCTGGCTCGTGAAAATGGCTGGGCGGTAGATGAAGCCGGTTTTAAAGTGGCGCTACAGGAGCAAAAAGACCGCTCGCGCAAAGATGCGGTCAAACAGGTCGGCGACTGGTTCGTCCTGCGCGACGAGGCCGATGTGGAATTTGTAGGCTATGATCAACTGGAGACCAATGCTTCGTATGCGCTGAAATACCGCACCGTAAAAGTAAAGGACCAGGAACAATACCACCTCGTGCTCAACCGCACGCCATTTTACCCCGAAGGCGGCGGACAGGTCGGCGATACCGGAACGATGACATTCGGTGCCGAAACTATCCGCGTGCTGGATACCAAAAAAGAGAACAACCTGATCATGCACGTAGTCGACCGGTTGCCGGAAGACATACGCGATGAATCAGTGCGCAGCGTGGTAAACAGCCAGAAACGGCATCTTACGGAAGCCAATCACTCCGCGACGCACCTTTTACATGCAGCCCTGCGCCGGGTGTTAGGTACGCACGTCCAACAGAAAGGTTCGTACCTCGACGATACGACCTTGCGCTTCGACTTCCAGCATTTTCAGAAAATGAGCGATGCGGAAGTGCTCGAAGTGGAACGCATCGTCAATACAAAAATCCGCGAAAACATTATCCTGGAGGAAGCGCGTAAACTGCCGATCGAAGAAGCCAAAAAATCGGGCGCGATGATGTTATTCGGCGAAAAATACGGCGAGACGGTCCGGATGATTACGTTCGATCCAACCTACTCCCGCGAATTGTGCGGCGGTTGCCATGTGCACAGCACGGGCCAGATCGGGTATTTTAAAATCACCGGTGAAAGCGCAGTGGCCGCTGGCGTACGACGCATTGAGGCCGTGACCGCAGCCGGTGCGGAGCAATATGTAACCGAACTGGAAAACGAAGTGGCTTCGATCAAGAACGTGTTGAAAGCCAAGGACTTAACCAAAGGCGTCGTGGCCTTACAGGATGAAAATAAACGCCTGCAAAAAGAAGTCGAACGCCTGGTACAGGAGCAGGCCAATGGTTTGCGCGAAGGATTGCGCAGCCGGTTTGTAGTGCTCGGAGGCATTCATTTCCTGGCGGAAATCTTGCCGATCAGCGATGCGAACGCGGTGAAAACCCTGGCTGCCGAACTGGAACGTGAGATTGGGAATGCCGTCGTAGCCTTCGGTTCGATGCAAGCGGACAAACCTTCCCTCTCGGTAAAGATTAGCGACAATTTAGTCAAAGAAAGAGGCTTGAATGCCGGTACGATCGTGCGCGAACTGGCCCAGAAATACCTGAAAGGCGGCGGCGGCGGTCAGCCTGGTTTTGCTACGGCCGGCGGTACGGACGGGGGGCTGTTGCAGGACGCGGTGGACGCGGTGCGGGGCTATGTGGTGAAAAGTGAAGAATGAAATACCACTTGCCCAAATAAAAAACCGGCCGCAGACAAAAGCCTGTGACCGGTCAGAAGAATTTTAAAAGGTGTTTAATAAAAAACGGGTGTTTTGCTGTAAGAGAAGGACTCGAACCTTCACGAGGCGGTTAGGAGCCAGTTGCCTGGTCTTTATTCCGTGTTGTCCCCCACCCCCGAGACAGGGGGGCATGGCTGCCAAATTTCATCATCTCACAAGTTGGTAGTAGAGCGTTGCGGCGGACAAAGTGAGAAAAATGAACGGCTGTCGCTCATTTTTCTCATATCGTCACTTACTCACATTCTCTGCTGTAAGGGAAGGACTCGAACCTTCACAAGGCGATTAGGAACAGCACAAAAGTTGGTGGTCAACCCCTGCACATTTAAGTACTCTACGCTGTCTTTATTTCGAACTCCTCACCCCCGAGACAGGGGGGCATGGCTGCCAGATTTCATCACCTCACAATGTAACGCGCTTTTGCGTTTTTGTTGTCACAAAGATAGGTTGATGTGGCTTTTTATTGCAAATTTTTCAATGAATATTTTTAAAATTTACAGTATCGTTAATATTTTAAGGGTTTTAATAACGACTGGTAAATAATATTTAAAAATCGGGCAGCGAAATTGACGAAATAATAATCCAATAAACCACTGCCTGGCACCTATTCTGCTGCTTTGCGCAAGATCACGGCAATTCCTTCCATCGTTTTACCGGTCTTTCGATCGGTCCCACACCACGCTCCATTTTTCGCTGCGATACGTTTAGTCGAGCCGGCAAGACTGGCGCTGTATTCTATGGAAAATTTAGCGGCACTTTTACCTTCCAGTTTTATGGCAAAACCAATAATTCGCTGGCGGCCGCTATTGGCACCTAGGTATTCGCCGGAAGATTTGGCCGTTATGACCCCCAAAGTGGGCACATTTACCGAATAGGTTAGTTTCAAATCGGCAGGGGCAGATTTCAGGTGCAGTGAAAAACCCAGCACCTTGGCGGGTGGTGCGAAATTGCCGGTGTTTTTACCGCCGATGGCTAAGGGCTGGTCTCCCATTTTGTTAAAGCGTACGGTCCCTGCAACAGTAGGAGCCGCTGGCTGTACGGTTTGCTTTTGTGCATTGGCCACGGCCAAGCCCGCGTCAATCCGGCCATAGCCGTACCAAAGGCTGTGTCCTTCAGCATTATATTCACCGTTTTTTTCGTCTATTTTCTGACAAGAAAGGCGGACCAGGTCTTTGACTTCGGGCGGGGTAAGCGCAGGGTTGGCCGCCAGCATAAGCGCTACCACCCCGGCCATGCCTGGACAGGCGCCGGATGTGCCACCGAATGAATCGACATAATCGCTGTCCGTATAGCCGTCCTTACTTACGCGATCGGTCGTACGTAGTCCGTCGCTGATCGGAGCGGGATGTTTAAAGGCTTTCCACGAAAAATCGCCACTGGGGAAACTTACGCAAATGCCTTCTCCAAAATCGCTGTAGACGCTGCGCCGGCTGGTATCGTTGCAGGCTGCGACGGACAGCACGCCGGGATAATTGGCATAACCGTCGTTTTTAATGTCCTCATTGCCATTTCCTGCGGCAAAAAGGATCACACAACCCTTGCCGCCGCGCCCTTTGGTCAGGGCATATTGCATGGCCAGCCGGGTACTGTCGGGTAGTGCGGTCATGCGCTTATGTACCGGATCGGATGGGTTCCACCATTCACCATCACTCGGCCCCCAAGAACAGGATATCACATCGGCCCCTTTATCGGCTGCCCAGACAAACGCATTGGCTTCCGCCATACTGCCGAGTCCGCTGCGCAACCGGATGGGCAAAAGGTACGCTTCCGGCGCAGTACCCGAAGCACCATCTGCCAGTCCGGCGGCACACGCCATCCCGGCGCAGGCCGTGCCGTGGCTGTCTTCCTTGTCTTTCGGACGTGGATTGTCATTGTTTTCTGTTGCGTCAAAAGGGTGGACGATTCGACCGGCAAATTCAGGGTGGTCGATATCTATACCGTCGTCCAGCACCGCGATCGTTATGCCCTTCCCGCGCGTAATTTTCCAGGCTGTTTCGATATTAACGTGGGCATCCACGATTTTATCGCCGATTTTGGTTTTGGCCAGGTGCCATTGCTGTGGATTGATGTTTTTAAAACGGCGTTCCTGTACCAGTTCGGGGTGGCAATATTCAACCGACTTTTCGGAGAGTATCTTGTGGGCGATTTCAAAAACTTTCAATCCGGTGCCTTCGGTGGCTTGTACAAAATAGGCGTTCGCGGCAAAAGTCAACTTAGACTTGACGGTCAGTTTGTATTTTTCAAGCAGTGCCAAACAGGCAGATTCAGTCGCCTCATCGTGCATTTTTATAAAGAAATTCTCGGTATAGACCATTACCTCACCCGTTTTGGCATCCTGTAGGACGCGCCCGGCAAAACGAATATTATCCTCTGCGGTGAGCACAGCGCGGGTGGCATCGCGCTTTTCCACCTTGCTTTCTGTGCTGGCGGGCGTAACCCGGCGTATGGTTACGCCCGCCTCGGGGAATGCGGTCACTTCGGTAGATTCCTGGATCAGTTTGCGACTTTCTGCACTGACAGGGATCGTCGCTAATTCCTGGTTGTGGGTGGTTCGGATAGCCACCATATCGGGGCTTTCGACTAGCTGAATGGTCTTGCCATTTTTGCCGCCGTAGGTAACCTTATACATAATAGAGTGATTAGAGATGAGATAAACACTTAAAAGAGCCGTTTAAACGACGGTCGCCGTATTTATAACGCATGAGATTAAATAGATAGTGCGAATCCAGGAGTACGGCAGGTTCAGAAGACCTATACCCTGGCTGCGGTAAAATCATCGCCCGCGAGTACGGCAGTCATAAATTTGTAATTGTTATTTTTCACATAGCGGATGTCCGTTTGCAGCAAATGGAGAAACTCGCGATGTTCGTCCCAGACCCGCCCGACCAGACAGCCTTCGCTCCATCCATTTACCAACTTGGGTATTTTGGTGCTGCCTGCGCTGGTAATAGTAGAATGCTGGTTAATTCCTTTAACACCCTGGATGAAGATTTTATCATTGCTGCGGGTGCCGTCGCGGTTTTTGTCGCGGTGTACCCGTACGTCGTCGCGTTGCACGAGCGCGGGATGATTGAGGCGTTGTTTATGAAAGCCCATTTGCCAGGCTTTATATTGTCCGAAAGCAATGCGGGAGATGCCGTCGGGGTGAATTTTATTGCGGCGATTGCTGACAAAAACGCGACTTGGCTCCGTTGTCGCTTCGACGGAGAGAATCAATTCAGGGGTGCCGTCGGCGCTAATGCGCAGCATCGTGCGCAAGTCATTCCATTCATTGTCGATATCTGGGCGTTGTAAGCCATCGTGCGAAAGACCTTCGGCGTACACAACGTTGTACATGTCGGGCGAACGCGCAATCCAGTAACCCTTACTTTGCAGATAGCGCACTAATTTTTTGGCAAACTTCGTATGGGTCGTGTCATTGGGGTTTTCCGTCGTATTGATCGGAAAAAAGGCGGCTGGATTGGCTTCTGTCAGCAAAATAGCCAGTGGAATACTCAGTTTCCCTCCGACAATATTGCCCGTCAGGGTAGCAAAGTATTCCAGCATGGCCAGGGTTTCGTTGCCAAAAATGCCATCCTGTACGGGAGCAGGGGCGAAAGGGGTAGGTACAGAACCGGTTATGCGTGGGTCCAGCAGGCCCAGCGCCGTGAGTTTATTCTGAATATCCCGAACCGCTTCGGAATGGCTGCGCGCCAGCGTTTGCAGGCGTATCGGTTGGTTGTTTTCAATAATTTGAAGTAAGGTCATTTTTCAAGGGGGGTGAAGAGTGAAGGAGTGAAAAGTTAGCCGGCGGGCGAATCCGTTTTGGGTTTGCGCCTGCGGCGTGGTTTCGGCGAACTGGTTTTTCTGGACTGCACGGCTTCCAGCAGGCTATCGGGGGGAGCGTGGGTCAGGACGCTGCCGCTGCTGATGACCGTCTGCGCCTGTGCCGGTGTCGATTGTGTAACGGTGGTTGTAGTAAGCGGTGCATTAACCGGAGCGGGCCCGGCCGCGCGGATATTGATGATCTTTTTAAGGATTTCGAACCAGAATGTTGCACCGAAAGAAATACCCAGCGCCATGGTGAACCAGCCCATCAATTTGTACATCCACCATTTGCCATCCATTTTATTGCGATCGACCGATTCCCAGCCGAGCCCCAGCGGCGACTCCAAGGCACCGATGTTTTCGGCGACCAGGCGTTTGATTTCATCGCGGGCAACCTGCACATTCGCCGAATCCAGATTGGGCGCATGTGGAACGGGATTATTGTTTACATAATTTCCGGCGGCGCCGGCCACCACTTCGCGAAGGGTGGAATTGACCGACAGGTTATGGTAAATACTGATCACATCGGCATTGAAAATCAAGGCGATACCTAGGCCGATCGTGAATAACCAGCGTTGGGTATTGCGCTTGTAGGAGCCAGACGCGCGGTCCATCACCTCGCCAAACCAGTTTTCGATCTTGCTTTTAAACTCCAGCAGATTACCATTGCTTTGTTTAAGCAGGAAGGTCAGCAGTTTGCGCTGTCCGGCATTGGGCAGATTGTCGATACGATATTGGGCTTCTTCGATCGTATCTATTTCCAGCACATCCAATAATACCGAACTAAAAGTGCCCGGGTTGATATACGAAGGCAATTTGCGCAGTTTTTTGCCCAGTTTAGCCGACTCTTTGGAGCCTACGGTGAGTTGCTGAAAGAAAGGATGCTCAATGAATTCATTGCCGGTGCGATCGCCGATCATATTTTGAATGGCGGCCAGCAACTGTTTGCCGCGCAACGACAGGAAACCCGAAATGTACTCCAGTACGGTGGAGGCCAATAAACTAAACAGCAACATCACAAAGATGATACCGACGGCAACTTGTAGTATTTCTAACATTATGACGGGTTTGTACCGGACAAAAAAGCAAAAGTGAACACCATTTCTTAATGGCCGCCAAAATTGGTTTTTTTTAAAAGATACTCAATTTAATACTGCGTAACTTTTGTAAAAACCGGGCATCTCACCTCGATTTCCAGCGGTATTGGCGACAAAAATAACCGGAAAATACATATGCAGCCTGCATTAATCCGATTTTAGGTAAAATTTAGGCGCAAAAATTGCGCGGTTGTGCAAAAACGATTCATCCGCCGCCAAAACGCCATCATAGCGCTATCTTTGCGGCGCTCAAAAAACGAACATTCAAAAACGTTGCACTACTAATGACAAAAAAACGTGTTCTCATTGCCGGTGCTGCCGGTTTTATCGGCTCGCACCTGTGCGACCGGTTTCTGGCCGAAGGCTATCAGGTGATTGCGATGGACAACCTGCTCACCGGCGACCTCGCCAATATCGAGCATTTATTCAAGGAAAAAGACTTTGAATACTACCACCATGATGTAACGAAATTTATCCACGTACCCGGGCAACTGGACTATATTCTCAATTTCGCTTCGCCGGCTAGTCCGATCGACTACCTGCAAATGCCGATCCAGACCCTGAAAGTGGGTGCACACGGTACACACAACCTGCTCGGCCTGGCTAAAGAAAAAAGTGCGCGTATTCTCGTTGCTTCTACCTCGGAAGTGTATGGCGACCCACACGTGCATCCGCAGACGGAAGAGTACTGGGGCAATGTCAATCCAGTCGGTCCGCGCGGCGTGTACGACGAAGCCAAGCGTTTTCTGGAGGCCATTACCATGGCGTATCATAATTTTCACGGCGTCGAAACGCGGATCATCCGCATTTTCAATACCTACGGCCCGCGCATGCGCGTCAATGACGGCCGTGTATTACCGGCCTTTTTCAGTCAGGCCATTCGCGGTGAAGAACTGACCATGTTTGGCGACGGCACCCAAACGCGTTCGTTCTGTTATGTCGATGATTTGGTGGAAGGTATTTACCGTTTGCTGCTGAGCGATTACCACCTGCCTGTCAACGTGGGGAATCCATCGGAAATCACAATGCTGCAATTCGCCAAAGAAGTAATGGATCTGGTGCAAAATCCCAAAGCACGCATCGGTTTCCGGCCACTGCCTACCGACGATCCGAAACAACGCCAGCCGGACATCACCAAAGCGCGAACGATCCTGGGTTGGGAACCCAAATACGACCGCGCCACCGGGTTGCAGTTGACGTATGAATATTTCAAAAAAGCGGTAAAAATTAATGGTTAATCATTAAAAACAAATGTCCAGAACCATTCTTATTACGGGCGGCGCAGGGTTTATCGGCTCGCATGTCGTGCGTCTTTTTGTCGAAAAATACCCGCATTACCACATTGTCAACCTGGATGCGCTGACGTACGCCGGGAATCTGGAGAATCTGCGGGCCGTAGAAGCGGCACCCAATTATACATTTGAGCGCGGCGACATTACCGATCCGGCCGGACTGGCGGCTATTTTTGCCAAACACCGGCCCGACGGCATCATCCATCTTGCGGCGGAAAGTCATGTGGATCGCTCGATTGCCAATCCGATGGCCTTTGTGGAAACCAATGTAATCGGTACCGTCAATGTGCTGAATGCGGCGCGCGCGTTGTGGCAAAATGACCTGGAAGGCAAGCGTTTTTACCATATCAGCACCGACGAGGTATTTGGCTCCTTGGGCGAGGAAGGCTTTTTCACGGAAGAAACGCCGTACGATCCGCGTTCGCCGTATTCGGCTTCCAAAGCGGCGAGCGATCATTTTGTGCGGGCATATTGGCATACGTACCACCTGCCGACCCTTGTGTCCAACTGCAGCAATAACTATGGTCCGAACCATTTTCCGGAGAAACTCATCCCGCTGGTAATCAATAATATAAAACAAGGAAAGCCCCTGCCGATCTACGGCGACGGCAAATACACCCGCGACTGGCTGTGGGTGAAAGACCATGCTTCGGCCATCGACACCATCTTCCATCACGGCCGGCCCGGCGAGACCTATAATATCGGTGGCAACAACGAATGGACGAATCTGGACCTGGTGGAAAAATTGTGCGATATTATGGACGAATTGCTGGCCCAGGCACCCGGCACCTCCCGCCAACTGATTACGTTTGTCAAGGACCGCCCCGGACATGATCGCCGCTACGCAATCGATGCTACCAAGTTGAAAACAGAACTGGGATGGGAACCGTCGATTCGTTTTGAGGAAGGGTTTCGGGAGACTGCACAATGGTACCTTGATAATGATACCTGGTTGCAACATGTCGTTTCCGGCGCTTATCAGACTTATTACGCAGAACAGTATCGCGTATAAAGCCAGGTTTGTACTTTTTAATTTGGGCACTTCATCGATGGCACGTATTTGCTTGTATTGGTACAGTCGGTTTACCGTAAAAGAACGGAGTGGGCAATACAAATACAAACACATTATATAACAAAATTTTTACGGTCAAACAGACGTACATTTGCTACGTCTGTTACCAAATATTGAACATGCAATAGAGGTAGATAACTTTTCCTTTCCCGTACTGTAGCAATTTCGCTCAAACTGTATATATTTTTCTCACATTGAGTAAAAAGGAGGGGTTAAGTTGCCTATTTTGAACAAACACTAAATTTAGATTATAGTAACATGAATATCTACATCAAGGATATGGCAACTGTGCGTCCAAGCATGGCTGCGAAAAAAGAATTGAAAAAAGTAGGACTTACTTGTTTGAAAGTCGATTTGGAACACGTTATAGTAGAAATTTTTTTCACGGATTTACAACTGGAAGATTTGAAAAGCAGGCTGAAAAAGTCTGGAGCACAGGAGCCGGAAGACCAAGAAATGATCCTGTTAGCGCGCATTAAAAACGAGATTATCACCATGGTGTATGATTCGAAAGAAATGCCCACGGTCAATTTTCCCGCTTTTCTGACCGCAATATTGGGTCATGATTACACCTATCTTTCCCGTACTTTCTCCGCAAATACAGGCACAACCATCGAACAGTTTATCTCCGTCCAGAAAGTCGATCGTGCCAAGGAGTTAATCATTTATGATGAACTCAGTTTGAAGGAAATATGTCATTTGCTCAATTATAAGAGCGTAGCGCATTTATCCAGCGAGATCAAAAAAATAACCGGCCTGCCGCCGGCGCATTTCAAAAAAATAAAACAAAAACGATCGGACGGACAGCGTATGTAAAGCGCGTGTCTGTCCCACCGTATGCATTAAAACGTCCGCCCGAAGTGTAGGCAACCATGCCCGTTGTGGGGTATAGGTATGGGTATAGCCATTTTTTCAGAATGGCTCGACTCTTTGGTATATACACCTGCCGTTCCGCGCATCACGGGAGGCAATCGCTCCTATGCAACATGTTTATTTTATGCTGACTGTGCTGGCTATCGGCCTTTTGGCCTGTAACAATATCGACACTGCCAGACCTCCCTGCGAGGCACAGGAAGCGGTTGTTACGATTCCACAAGACACCTCGTTTGTCAGTACACCGCTGGTAATTCCAACCCAGTTAATCGAAGATAAAATCAATCGCGCAATTAAGCAGGATCTGCTTACAGATGATGATTTTAACAACCGTAGAAAGAAGGACGGGAAAAAGGACAAACTTAAGTTGAAAGTTACGCGGCTGGGTGATATCAAAATCCGCTGGAAAGACAATGTGGCCAGTTACGATGCGCCCCTGCGGGTACTGGCGGAAAAGCAAATTGTGGGCAGAAATATAGTGCCCTTGTCCAAATCGCTTTCGATTAAAACAGAATTCAGCCTCCGACTGGTTTTTGCCACCACGGTGGATGTTGGTCCCGACTGGCGCATCGTCCCTAAAACCAAGTTTGTATCTTTTCAATGGTTGAGCGAAGTAAAGGCGCTAAACGGACTGATCGATGTAAAGAAAATGGTAGAACGCCGACTCTCCCAGCAAATGCCGGAAATTCTGGAGAACCTCGATTCGACGATTCACCTCAAGGTCTCCCTGGAAAAAGCCGTCACTAAAGTGTGGCAAAAAATCCAGAAACCCATCGTTATCAACCGCAGAGAGCAACTGGTATGGTTGAAATTCAAACCAATTCGCTTTGAAATGGGGACGATCACGACCGATTCCAGCAATCTGTTAATCGAAGGCCGTCTTTTAGCCACCACCGAAACGCTGATCGGCGACAATCCGCCATATACGATCGATTCTGTGCTGCCCCGGCTCGTCAAGCGCCGCCAACTGTCCAATGACGCGTACGTATATATGCTTTCCGAAATCCCGTATAAGGATATCAATACCATCGTGAATGAAAAACTCGCCGCGAAAGTCTTTAAAATATCGGGACACCGGTTGAAGGTGGTCGGCGCAGAGATTTGGGGATGTGGCCCGAATTTAGTATTACATCTACAGGTGCGCGGTGGTGTAAAGGGCGATATTTATTTCCAGGGTACGCCGCAGTACGATCCGGTGACCCAGCAGCTGGTCATTCAGAATTTTGACTTTGAAGTAAAGACCGGAGAAATGCTGCTGGCTAGCGCCGACTGGCTAATGCACGGCACTTTCAAGGAACAGATGCAAGATGCGCTCAGTATTAATTTAGGCGATAAAGTAAGCAAGATACCGCAGGTGATTATGAAGGGAATCGAGCAGGGGAAAGCCGGTGAAAAAATGGATTTTACGATTCAACAGTGGGAATTCAAACCCCAGCAGATCTGGGTGCGGCCCAATGAACTCGTCGCGCTGGTCATTGTGAACGCACAGGTACGCATCGAATTAGAGAAGATTTGAGGCGTATAAAGACTGTATTTTTGCCAAATTAAAAAATACTGTCACTTTTAAAATACGCAGTCCCACATGGAAAACAATGAAATGGAACAACTTTTATCGGATGAAAACGAACATATCAATCGCTTGCATCAAATCGTAAAAGACACGCTTAAAGCGGAAGAATTAATCGTTCAAAACCTCTTACATCCACCACAGGAAACGCTTTCTATCGGACAAAAAATATCGGATAAAGTCGCCCGTTTTGGGGGAAGTTGGCGTTTTATTATTTTATTTGGAGTCGTTCTGGTGGTTTGGATTATCTTTAATGTACTGGCAATAGGCGTTTATAAATTTGATCCGTATCCTTTTATTTTAATGAATTTGATCCTTTCCTGTATTGCGGCGCTACAAGCACCTATCATTATGATGAGCCAGAACCGGCAGGAGGAAAAAGATAGAATGAACAGTGAAAATGACTACCTCATCAACCTGAAAGCGGAAATGCAAATCCGCAGCATGAACCAAAAAATAGATTTACTCCTAGAAAAACAAATAAAGACGCTGTTTGAAACCCAGGAAAAACAGTTCGCTTTGCTCAAGGAGATAAATCTGAAACTCGAAACTATTAAACAGGAACGAACATGAGTAATACAAAAAATTTAAACGACCAAAAAGGCGTCGAAAAACTCCAGGAACTGGCTGAATCCATCAGAATCTGCCTTTTTTGTACTGATCTGCAAACAAATGACGGTGCTACGGCCCGGCCAATGTCGGTACAGGTAGTCGATGATCACGGCAATCTATGGTTCTTCAGCGGCAAGGACAGCGATAAAAACCACGCCATTAAACACGATAAACAGGTGCAATTATATTTTGCTCATCCCGGTCAGAGCAGTTATATGGTCGTAAACGGCGAGGCAGAAATCATTGTGGATCAGGCTCAATTTGAACTACTGTGGTCGCCCCTGGTCGAAACCTGGTTCAAAGGCGGCAAAGACGATCCCAATCTTTCCCTGATTAAAGTCAATACCTCCAGCGCCTATTACTGGGATACCGATGGCAATAAGATGATCAATTTTTTCAAAATGGTCATGTCCGTAGCAACTGGCACAAACTTAGTGGCCGGTAAAGAAGGCGAGATTAAAGTATAAGTATCCAACCATCCACTCATGATAGCTGTAAAAAATATCGTGGTACCGACCGATTTTTCGGTCACTTCCCGCAATGCTTATCAGTACGCCAAAAAATTGGCGGAAAAACTGGACGCGACGGTTACGGTCGTACATATCAACGAGTTTGCTGCGCCTGTAGCAGAGGTGGCGACCAAACCTAGTCTCGTGAAAGAGCAAGGTGCGTTTGCCAAGGAAATGGACTTGTTTATAACCGAAGAAAATGCGCCCGGCGATTGGATTGTGGTGCAAAAGAAAGTAAAGACCCAAGTCCTCGGGGGCAGTGTGGTCGGTGGTTTGCTAAATTTGTCGAAGGACGAAAAAACGGATATGATTGTCATTGGTACTACGGGATTACTGGATTTTGTCTCAAAAATAACCGGCAGCATTTCCCTGGATGTCCTGAACAAGGCACATTGTCCGGTAATACTGGTGCCGCGAGACACCAAATGGACACCGATCAAAAGCATCCTGTACGCCAGCAATTATGATTCGGCCACGCCTAAAATGATGCAGGCGGTAACGGACTTTGCCGGCTTGCTACAGGCTAAAATTCATTTTGTCCATGTACAAGATGGGCAGGAAGCGGCTTCCAACAAGGATGCGCAGCATATCTGGCAGCATTTATTCCCGGATATACATACCCGAGTTCCTTTTGAAATCCATACCATTCAGGGAGATAATACCATCCGTGAATTGAAAGAATATGCAGCCGCGAACAAGATTAGCCTGCTGGCGTTTGTGAGTAAACACCGCAATTTTTGGGAAAATCTGGTCCATAAAAGTATCACCCAAAACATTGCCATTTCTACCGATGCGCCGATGCTGATCCTGCATCTGGACGACCACGTGTAACCAGCGCCGATTTTATACTATTTATGAAGCCAGTCGATTACGATATAGTGATAGTAGGTTGCGGCCCTGCCGGCACGACCACCGCGCGGATAGCCGCCCAAAAAGGGCTTACCGTGTTGTTAGTAGACAAACGCCAGGAACTGGGCGCGCCCATTCAGTGCTCCGGTGCGGTAAGCGCCAACGCACTGGAAGAGCTCGCGATCGTGCCCGGTGCTGAATTTATTCAGTGCCCTGTGTACGGTTTTAGTGTGTACGGAGAGGCAGGACAGCAAACCAACCTGGATTACCGCAGCCTCAAACCCGAAAAATATGGCACAGATACCGGCAAAAAACCGCTGGGATATGTGGTGGATCGCCGGCGTTTCGACCGCTACCTGATGATGTTGGCCGAGCGGGCCGGCGCGGAAGTCTGGCTAAAAACCGAAGGTATTGCGTACCAACCTTTGGAAGATGGTACCTGTGAAGTGCAGTTGCGCAAATTTAACCAGGCCATCACGATTCGAACGCGGGTACTGGTGGGCGCGGATGGCTTGCAGTCGCAGGTAGGCAAATGGGCCGGCTTGCGCACGCATATCAAAATGACCGAACTGGCCAGTTGCCTGCAATTTGTAGTAGACCGGGTAGAAACCGATGGTTTGCTGGAGATCGTAACCGGTCACGAATGGGCACCCGGCGGATACGCCTGGCTTTTTCCCAAAGGCAACGGGTATGCAGAAGTCGGGCTGGGCGTTATTCGCACCATGACCCCGGAGAATGCGCAATGGCACCTGGATCATTTCATGAAAAACTCTTTTTTGAAAGAACGACTCAAAGATGCGCGCATCCTGGAAGTACAAGGCGGCGGCGTGCCGCTCGCGCATCCGTTGCGCACGCAATACGCCACCAATGTGATCCTGGTTGGCGATGCGGCGCGACACGTAAATCCCATTACCGGCGGCGGTATTCATACCGCGCTGACCGGTGGAAAAATCGCCGGAGATTTCCTGGTCGACTTGATCCAGGCCGGTGAAAAAGCCACTGCCGATAATCTGAAAGGTTATCAGGATCGCTGGCTGGAGCAACTGGGGAATAAAATGTGGCAATTGTATTACACCAAAAAAGCCATTTTTGAACTAAAGGATATTGCCGAACGCAACGTACAATTATATGACACGATGGCGGACTATTTTAACCCGCTTTCAATGTACAAAAAGGTCTAGTGCATCACACAAATAATACATATTAAAACCGATACAAGATGAGTTTCATTAAAACTACCCCGGATAATGCCGGGAAATCCGTACAACTATTTTACGAAGACTACGGCTACGGAAAGCCGGTTGTGTTGATCCATGGCTGGCCGCTGAACCACGAAATGTGGGAATATCAGTTGGCTGAATTGCCTAAAAACGGGATCCGCTGTATCGCCTACGACCGTCGGGGCTTTGGCAAATCGGATCGCCCCTGGGGAAAATACGATTACGATACCCTGGCGGATGATTTAAAGGAACTGCTCGACCAACTGGATCTGAAAGAAGTAACGCTGGTCGGTTTTTCGATGGGGGGTGGGGAAATTGCTCGCTACATTGGTAAATACGGCACCAACCGGTTGGCTAAAGTAGTATTAATCAGCGCAGTAACGCCCTTTATGCTGAAAACTGACGACAATCCGGAGGGTGTGGATAAATCGGTTTTTGATGGCATGGTCGAGGGTCTTCTGGAAGATCGTCCGGCTTTTCTGGCTAAATTTGCCAAGCAATTCTACGGCGTAGGTCTGCTGAATAATCCGGTGAGTCAGCCACTGCTGGACTGGAATCAGATGCTTTGCCTGATGAGTTCGCCCAAAGCCACCACCGATTGCGTGCGTTCGTTTTCGGAAACGGATTTCAGGGGCGACCTGCAAAAAATAAACGTTCCAGTATTAATCATTCATGGCGATGCCGACAAAACGGTGCCAATTGCAGTGTCTGGAAACCGGACGGCTGCCATGTTGCCCGATGCGACGTACCTTGTGTATCCCGATGCGCCGCATGGATTGTTTATTACGGATAAGGAAAGATTAAATATGGATCTGATAAACTTTATTGGATGAACCAGAAAGAGCCGGTTATTTTTCACATAGGCTGGAATGCCTGCATCAATTGCGGGGCTTGCGTAGCCGTATGCCCCCAGGATGCAGGCTTCATCTCGGCTTTCGATACCATTGCCGTCAACACGCCCTGCGATATTGCCTGTATGGTCTGCGAGGATATTTGCCCGGTCACTACCATCACGCATAGCACCATTTCCTGATGGCCAGTCCAGTAAAAATCCTGTGGCAATTCAGTCGTCCGCATACCATCATCGGCAGTACGCTGAGTATTTTATCCATTTTTGCCATCGCGGTGGGCACCAGTGCGGTCGCTTTTATCGACCCGTGGCTGTTGCCGTTGAGTCTGCTGAGCGCCCTTACCTGCAATATTTACATCACCGGACTGAACCAGTGGTCGGATATAGAAGTCGATAAGATCAATAAACCGTGGTTGCCCATTGCGGCCGGAACGCTATCCAAGGAAAATGCCCTGCGGATCGTGCTGGTATGCGGTGTATTGTCGCTGGCTACGGCTGCTTATTTGTCCCTGGCTTTTTTCGGCTTGTTATTGATGATCCTGGCGATCGGCACCGCTTATTCGTTGCCGCCTTTGAAACTCAAACGCAACCATTTGGGTGCCGCTGCGGCTATTTCCGTAGTGCGTGGACTATTGGTCAATATTGGATTTTACCTGCATTTTCGCCATGAAATGACCGGTGACTGGACTTTGTCTGCCGTTATTTTACCATTAACGGTTTTTGTAACGGCTTTTAGCCTGGGCATTGCCTGGTTCAAAGATATCCCTGATACCGAAGGCGATGCGGTGTATAAATTCGGTACGCTGGCGGTGACCAGCGGCCGGCAACGCGCGTTTGTGGCGGGTGTGCTGGTCGTTTCTTTCGCCTACTGTTATATCATTTTCGCCGCCTTGATCGGTCAACTTCCCAATACACTGTATTACAGCCTTACGCATGCTGCCGCGCTCCTGCTTTTTCTCCGGCAAGCCTATCTTTTGCAGGTGACCGACGACCAGCAGGTCAAACGTTTTTACCTGTTTTTCTGGGGCTTGTTTTTTCTGGAATACCTGCTTTACCCCATCGGATTCTATTTGTAACAGTACAAGAGCAGCAGCGGCATAGAATTTTAGGCTTAGAAATTTCAGTCCACCCCACATCCAGGCGCAGATTTTTTTTATTCGTATGATTAAGTATCCCCACGAAGATGTTTATACTTTATCGGTAGATGAAGTGCTTGATGCGTTCCAGACGGATGCAACAGCTGGTATCAGTACGGCGGAAGCGGCGCGGCGCACGCAGAAATTTGGTGCCAATGTGTACCAGGCGCAGCAAGATAAAAATATCTGGCTGATGATCGTGCAGCAGTTCAAAAGCCCGATCGTATACCTGCTGTTTTTTGGCGCGGCGGTTTCGCTTTATTTCCGGGACATTGTCGAAGCCATTGCGATTGGCGTGGTGATCCTCGTCAATGCGCTGATCGGTTTTCTGATGGAATTGCAGGCGCGCAATTCCATGAAAGCGCTGCGCGAAATGGACGTGATCCATTCGCAGGTGATCCGCGACGGTAAAGTGCAGGAAATACCGTCGGAACAACTTACGCCTGGCGATCTGGTCGTGCTGGAAGCCGGCGATATCATCCCGGGCGATGGCCGCCTGGTGGAGATTAACCAGTTTCAATGCGATGAATCTTCGCTCACCGGCGAGTCGCTGCCAACCGAAAAAAACACCGCCGAACTGCCTCCCAAAACGGCCCTGGGCGATCAGTTTAACATGGTGTTCAAAGGCGCATCGGTGATCAATGGCAAGGGCAAAGCGATTATTACCGGTATTGCCGCCCACACCCAGTTGGGAAAAATTACATCGTTGGTAGCGGGCCACAAAGATTCCCAAACACCCCTGGATAAAAAACTCGACGCGCTAAGCCAGCGGCTGATCTGGCTGACCCTGGTGCTGACGCTATTATTTGCCATCTCGGGTGCGATAGGAGGAAAGTCCTGGGTTAATATCCTGAAAACTTCCATTGCGCTGGCCGTGGCCGCTTTCCCGGAAGGGTTGCCGATCGTTGCCACGGTCGCGTTGTCGTACGGTATGTTGCAGATGGCCCGTCGCCATGTCATTGTCAAAAAACTTTCCTCGGTAGAAACGCTGGGCAGCACGACCGTCATTCTGACCGATAAGACCGGTACGCTGACCGAAAACAAGATTCATGTCGATACGTTTGCCTTCCCGCAGGAAAGCGTCAAAGTACACATTGAAAAAAGTACGTTGCACTTCGACGATGGAGCGATTGTTAAAAGTGCCGAGAATTTTGAGAAATTGAAATTAACCGGCGCACTCTGCAACAACGCAACGGTGAAAAGCAAAGGCCGGTCTAAAAAGATTACCGGCGATCCGATTGAGATAGCACTTATTCACCTGGCAGATGCCACCGATATACCGGCCGCAAAATTGCAGCAAGCGTACGTGCGTATCGGAGAAATTCCCTTCAATTCGGAAGCAAAGATCATGGGCACTTTGCACAAAGGTCCGAAAGCGCATTTTGTGGCGGCCAAAGGGTCGGTGGAACATTTGCTGGAAAAATGTACCCGCATACAGGCTGGCGCGCTCATCAACCCCTTGCAAAACAAAGAAAAAAATGCGGTTTTAAAAGAAGCCGAGAAATTGTCGGCCAGCGGCTTACGCGTACTGGCCTTTGCCTATAAAGAAGGCGGCAAACCGGATAAAGATGACTTTTTACAGGATTTGATCTATATCGGCTGTATCGGATTCGTCGACCCGCCGCGCAGCGATATCAAACCATCTATTCTCTCCTGCCGCAATGCCGGTATCAAGATCGTCATGATCACCGGCGACCATCCCATGACGGCGCTGAATATTGCGCGGCAAACGGGCGTCGTCGACCAGGATGACGACACCGTGATCGTCGGAAAGGACCTGCCGGCTTCCAAAAAGATCACCGGCAAGTGGGAAAAAATGATCCTGGAGACGGCGGTTTTTGCCCGCACTACGCCAGAGCAAAAACTGGACATCGCCAGTGTTTTTCAAAAGGCCGGCAACATCGTCGCGATGACCGGCGACGGCGTAAATGATGCACCCGCCCTGAAGCAGGCCGATGTCGGCATCGCCATGGGCAAACGCGGTACGCAGGTCGCCAAAGAAACCGCCTCGATCGTGGTGAAAGACGACTCCTTCAAATCGATCGTCAAGGCTGTTGCCCACGGTCGGGTCATTTTTGACAACATCCAGAAGTTTGTGATTTACCTGGTTTCCTGCAATCTGAGCGAAATATTTATCGTAACCGCATTGGGTTTTGCGGCACCGGCATCTTCGCTGGTACCGCTGCAAATCCTGTTCCTGAATATGGTCACCGACGTGTTTCCGGCGCTGGCGCTCGGCCTCGGCGACGGCGATGATCTGGTGATGGAAAGACCGCCCAGAGACCCGAAGCAACCCATCGTGTCGCGCAAAAGCTGGATCGCTATTGCTTCCTACGCTTTTGTAATGACCCTCGCAGTGATTATTGCCGTATTCTATTGCAAACTGCGCCTCACGACCGATGCCCAGGTGATCAATAATGTGGCCTTCCTGACCCTGGCTTTTTCCCAGCTATTTCACGTGTTCAACATGGCTTCTATGCAGTCCGGGTTATTGATCAATGAAATCACCAAAAACAAGTTTGTCTGGCTGGCGCTGGTGATTTGTACGGGATTATTGGTAGCCGTTTACGCAATTCCGCAATTACATAAGGTCATGAATCTGGCCGACCTTTCGGGCGAGGCATGGGCGGTGTCGATCATCGCCGGTTTGATACCACTGGTGGTAGTGCAGGTTTATAAAATCATTGCCCGCTTAGTGCATGCTCCATCTTAAAATTCTCCGCGTATGTCTACCGTAAAAACAGTTGCCGTTATTGTTGCACATCCCGATGATGAGATTTTATGGGCAGGAGGTATGCTTTTGTCGCATCCTGCTTGGCACTGTTTTATTGTAAGTCTTTGCCGAGGCAGTGATGAAGATCGTGCCCCCCGGTTTGAAAATGTCTTGACAGTATTGGGAGCAACCGGGGCGATGGGCGATCTGGACGACGGACCTGCGCAAGCGCCTCTGGCGGAAACGACGGTTAAAGCCGCGATCCTAGCCTTGTTACCATTGAAAAAGTATGATCTCATCCTTACGCACAACCCCAATGGTGAATACACCCGGCACCTGCGCCACGTGGAAGTTAGTAAAGCAGTGATCGATCTGTGGTACAATGGCAATATCGCCACCTCCGAACTCTGGACCTTTGCGTATGAAGACGGCAATAAGGCATACTATCCCCGGCCGCTGGACAATGCATCCATTTGCCAAATGCTCTCTCCATCGATCTGGCAGAAAAAGTATAACATCATGACCAAAATATATGGCTTTGGACAGGATAGTTGGGAAGCCCAAACGACCCCAAACGCTGAATCTTTCTGGCAATTTACCGATCCGGCCGCCGCTAAAAAGTGGCTGGAAAATGGCGGACGGTTAACTTGAAAAGTGCTTATCAGCATGGATAAGTAGAAAAAGAATTGCTGCCTAAAATAATATGCCAGTTGCATTTCAGCAGCGTGAACTATATACCTATCATCCACCAACACAAACAGCCATGAAAGTATTGTTGTTATACGATTACCCACCGGTACCAGGCGGACTGGCCACACAGGGTGATCTAATGCTGCGGGGGCTGCGGGAAATCGGCGTCGATGCACATGCCGTCCACTTCGAATCGGAACAGGAAAAGGAATGGTATTACAATTGGTTTAAACCCGATGTGGTGGTCGGGGTAGGCTATTGGGGCCATACGCCGCAATTGGTACTGCATCCGCAAAAACACGGGATGCAGCCAGTGCCGTGGCTAGTTGCAGATGGTTATATTGCCAATTATCAGGATGTACTCAACGCGCTGCCGCTGATCCTGGTAACCTCTAAGTGGGTGAAAGAAATGTACGTTCGCGATGGTATTAAGGCCGACAATATTGAAGTATTGCCGGTCGGCTGTGATACGGATGCCTTTATGCCTTTTGAGAAAACAAACCCAAAGGTACTGGCCATACGCAAAGCATTGGGCATTTCGCCCCATCAATTGATGATCCTGACCGTAGGCGGCGACGCTGCCTCCAAAGGTGCACAGGAAGTAATGCAGGCACTCGCGATCCTGCACAATGAAGTTCCCGACTGGAAGTATGTCTGCAAAGTGTGGCCGCAACCGCGTACCAAACTACAAAACGCCGCCGATATGGAACTGGCCGTCAGCCTTGGCATCGATAAAAAGATCGTGTATGCGACTAGTATTACCTCCCGGAATTTCGTCCCTTACCTGATCGGTGCCTGTGATATCTATGCCGCTCCCTCGCGGCTAGAAGGTTTTGGTATGCCACAGGTGGAAGCGGGCGCTTGCGGGAAGCCGGTGTTGAGCATCCATGCTATGGGTATGCTCGATACCCTGGTGCATGGTGAGACGGCTTTTCAAGCCGAAGTCGCCCAGCGCATTGTGGTAGATCAGGTCATGCTCGGACCAGAATCGGGATTTGAAGAAAATCACAAAGTCATTTTTGAAACGCCCCGAACCGTGGATTACCGCGCCAGTGTACCGGATATCGTCACGTACATGCGCCTGTTGATGAACGACCCCGCCCTGCGGGACAAAATGGGCAAGGCTGCCCGAAAACGTGTGGTCGAGCATTTTGATTACCGCGTCATTGCCAAACGTTTTGTGCAGATTGTGAACGAAAAATTAGGCATTTTCTAATTGATCGCAAGGCGTCTAAGTGGCGTAAATTATTGATTATCAATTTATTTACCCTTATTTAAACAGATATGCACACAATACCAATGGAACAGTGGCAGGAAGTACAAACAGCCAGACAGGCAGCGCTCGACGTACTGCTGCACAATGCCAACGGACCCTATCAGGGACTTCCGCGTACGGCTGGCTGGGGTTATCCGGAACCATATACGCGTGATTTGCTGATTTCCATTTTAGGCATCGCAGTGACCGGCAATCAGCAACTTTTTCACAGTATCCGGACCGTACTGGAGACGCTGGCACAAAACCAGACACCGCTTGGCCACCTTCCTTCCCTAGTCCACGATAAACAGGACCGCGGATCCAGCGATTCCACGCCCCTGTTTTTACTGGCCGTCGGCATTTTCAGAAAAATGACCGGCGAACCGGATTTTTTACAGCCGGCCGTTGAAAAAGCACTCACTTGGATGGCCTACCAAAGTCCCTCCGATCGCTATCTGGTAGCGCAGCAACCCACCAGCGACTGGCGCGACGAACAATGGGTATTGGGCTATGGCCTGTTTGTCAACACCCTCGTATACAGTTACCTGCGTATCCTCGGTCAGCATGAAAGAGCCGCGCATGTATACGAAGATATAAACCAGTTCACCGTGATTAGTCGGATAATGGACCATCACGTCCACGAAGGGTTTGCTATTAGTGGCAAACCTTACTATGCCTTGTGGTCGTACAAAGTGATGAGCAGCGAACGCTTCGATCTTCTGGGCAATAGTATTGCCATCCTTTCCGGCCTGACTTCGCCGTCGCAGGCGTACGAAATGGTGACCTGGGTGGAGGCCGAATGTGCCATGATGCGGGAAAAAGGTGAATTATGTGTAGACCTGCCACCCAATTTTTTCGCTTATACCAACCCCGAAGATACCGACTGGCATGCGCGTTATGCCATTTATAACAACCCGGGCGAGTATCACAACGGCGGTATCTGGCCCTTTATCTGTGGTTTTTATGTAGCGGCACTGGTAGCCGCCGGCCGCTATGAACTGGCCGAAGAAAAACTGCTGGCACTGACCCAACTCGTTAAAATTTCCAATACGCACGACGTACCATTTGGTTTTAATGAGTGGCTCAAGGCACAGACCGGTAAACCTACGATCGGGCAGGATTGGCAGACCTGGAGTGCAGCACTTTATCTCTATGCCGCCAAATGCGTGGAATTGCGCAGCACACCCTTTTTTGACGAAATCCGCCACCATCAATTGCCACACTAAAAATAAACAGCATGATAGCAGTAAAAAAACACGGGGTAATCCTGCAAAAAACCGATCTGGTCTTTGAAAATGCCGGCGTATTAAATCCCGCCGTGATCCGCGATGGCCATTCAGTCCATCTTTTTTACCGGGCCGTGCGCAAGGGCAATTATTCCACGGTGGGTTATTGTCGTCTGGATGGACCGTTGGAAATTGTGGACCGCTACGATCTGCCGGTACTTTTTCCTCAGGAAGTATACGAATCTCACGGCGTAGAAGACCCGCGGATTACTCAAATAGATGGTTTATATTATATGACGTATACCGTTTACGACGGTGTAAATGCACTTGGTGCGTACGCTACGGCTAAAGTATTGCCTATTTTTGAGAAAAAGGGCATTATTACACCGACGATCACGTATGCCGATTTTACCCATCTGGCCGAAACCAAACGGGCTTTAAATGAAAAATACGCGCGTTTCAATGCCCATGTGAGTTTGACGCCGCATACCGCCGAGACCAAAGATTTGCTGTGGGATAAAAATGTGGTCTTTTTTCCTCGGCGCATCAATGGAAAAATCTTTTTCCTGCATCGCATCAAACCGGATATACAGATAGCCTGCGTAGATGAACTGGACCAATTGACCAAAGCGTACTGGGATAATTACTTTATGCACTTCTATGAAAATGTGGCTATGGAGCCGCGCTACGCGCATGAAATTAGTTACATCGGCGGTGGCTGTCCGCCGATCCATACGGATCATGGCTGGCTGTTGATTTACCATGGCGTACACGATACCGTGGCCGGTTATAAATACGTCGCCTGTGCCGCTTTGCTGGACCTGGAAAATCCGTGTAAAGAAATCTCCCGCTTACCCTATCCGCTGTTTTCGCCCGAATTCGATTATGAAACAAATGGCGAGGTCAATAATGTTTGTTTTGCGACCGGTACAGCCTTATTTGACGATGAACTATACATTTATTACGGTGCTGCGGACGAGCAAATTGCCGTGGCTTCGCTCAGTTTCAGCGCTTTGGTGGAAGAATTGCTACACTTTGCCAATGCGGAGATAAAGCCGGAAGTGTAAGAACCGACAATGCACTCGTTTTACAGGTTAAACACTGCTTTCACTGTAGCCCTTTTTCCCCAGACATCTGTGGCAAACTTTTTTCACTTTTTATGTAGCCTGGATCTTAGGAGCCATCCTGAGTAAGTCTAGAAAAATTGGGTTTTCAAAAATAGTTTTTAACACTTAAAATAAAAACGTGTGTATGAAAAATAGCGCTTATGCAGATATTCCCGAGATCTTATTGATTAGTTCTTACCCCCCCAGAGAGTGTGGCATAGCGACTTTTTCGCAGGATTTGCGGACAGCATTGCAAAAGAAGTTCTATAAGTCCTTTTCAGTCAAGGTGTGCGCGTTAGAGACGGCAGACGAGAAATATACCTATCCGTCCGAAGTGCGTTATGTGCTCGATACGACCGATCCGGCAGCGTATATGGAATTGGCGGATGCGATTAATTTCGATAACCAGGTAAAAATTGCCCTGTTACAGCATGAATTCGGTTTTTTTAGCGCCGTTTCAGAGCAGGATTTTCAAAATTTCCTGGAACGGATCACCAAACCGCTCATGGTTACTTTTCATACGGTCTTGTCTAATCCGGATGAAACCATGCACCGAAAAGTCGCTAATATAGCCAAAGTTTGTAATTCTATCGTAGTAATGACCAAGAACGCGGCGCAGATTCTGGTGAATGAGTACAGCGTGCCTTCAGAAAAAATCTGGGTAATCGGCCACGGTATTCACTTAGTGCCACACTTGGATAAAGACGCGCTGAAAGAAAAATACGGTTTGAGCGGACGCCGGGTGCTTTCTACTTTCGGACTGATCAGTTCGGGAAAAAGCATCGAAACAACCCTCGACGCCTTGCCTTCCATTATTGAAAATCACCCGGACGTGCTGTTCCTGGCGATTGGTAAAACGCATCCATCTGTAGTAAAGCACGAAGGCGAACAATATCGCGAGATGCTGGAAGCCAAAGTGAAAGCACTATCGCTGGAAAATCACGTCAAATTTATCAATGCGTATTTGCCGCTGCCCGATTTGCTGGAGTACCTGCAATTGACCGACATTTATTTATTTACGTCTAAAGACCCACATCAGGCAGTCAGCGGTACCTTCTCGTATGCCGTCAGTTGCGGTTGTGCGGTTATTTCCACCCCGATCCCGCATGCCCGCGAACTCTTGCGCGACGACGCCGGCATTCTGGTGGATTTCCAGAATTCGCCGCAATTGGCGGTTGCCGTGAATCATCTGCTCTTCAATGATATGCTGCGCAAAACATTGATTAATAACGGTTTGCAACGAGTAATATTTGCTGCCTGGGAAAATACGGCGTTGTCGTATGCTATGATGTTTCAAGGCGCTACCGCAGATAATATCACCTTGCGGTATGAACTGCCGGACATCAACCTAGACCATATCGAGAAAATGACGACCGATTTTGGTATGATCCAATTTTCGAAAATCAACCAGCCGGACCTCGAATCGGGTTATACGATCGACGACAATGCACGGGCGCTGGTGGCGATGTGTATGCACTACGAACAATACGACGGTAAAAGAGACCTGGTTTATCTGAAAACCTACCTTGATTTTATCGGGCATTGCCAGCAGGCTGACGGTTCATTCCTGAACTATGTGACCACGGAGAAAGTCTTCACAACACAAAACCAGGAAGTGAATCTGGACGATGCGAACGGACGGGCGATCTGGGCTTTGGGTTTCCTGATTTCCAAACAGGAAGTGCTGCCGGAAGCCCTGGTTCGCCAGGCCCGAATGATCCTGGATAAAACGCTGCACCATACGGAGACTATCCACTCTACGCGGGCTATGGCATTCATTATCAAAGGTTTGCATTATGCACTGGAGGTGGTGCCATCCGTGCGCTACCAGCATTTGCTGGAAACGCTGGCCGACCGACTGGTACAAATGTACCGGCACGAAGCAGAGTCTGGCTGGAACTGGTTTGAAGGTTACCTGACGTATGGCAATAGCACCATTCCGGAAGCCATGTTGTGTGCCTGGTTGTCGACCGGGAAACTGGTTTACAAAACCATCGCCCGCCAGTCCCTCGATTTCCTGCTGAAACATACGTTTACTGCTGCCGGTATCAAAGTAATTCCGAACCGTGGCTGGATGCAAAAAGGGAAGGAAAAAGCCCATTACGGCGAACAGCCCATCGACGTGGCGTACACGATCCTGGCATTGCAACTCTTTTACGAAGTATTTCAGGATGAACAATACCGCGATAAAATGGAAACCGCTTTCCACTGGTTCCTTGGGCACAATCACCTGCACCAGATCATTTACAACCCCTGTACGGGCGGTTGTTACGACGGACTGGAAGAAACGCAGGTGAATCTGAATCAGGGTGCCGAATCGACCGTGAGTTACCTGATGGCCCGGTTGGTGGTCGAAGCCACTTTCAACCGCCAGGCAGTGTCCATGGATGCGTTTGGATTTCAAACGACCCTGCCGGAAACCCAGCAGTCGGAACTGATGCTGCAATAACCGGCCGTACTAAATTGGTTATAGGATTAGATACTAGTTATAGTAGCAACGTGGCTGCATGGGTGTAAACCGATGTAGCCACGTTTATTTTTTTCATATATAATGCGAATATTGGGTTAGAATTAGGAAGTGGTTGACAATCAGTGATCTGCTCCAAAGCACCGGAATTTGCTACTTCCCTTTCGATTGAGCAGGCGTTTTGCGGCCTTAGAAAAACCCCCATTTTGCTGCCTCAGCGGCGGATGAAGCAAAAAACTGTTTGAGCCTAACGAATCACCAAGGGCCAACGGCCCATTACAGACGCTACGGCGAGTTTTTTTTGCGCCGTCGGTGGGGTGAGCAAAATGGTTGGGTTTTTCGAAAGCCAAGTCTTTTTGGTTACTTTTTGGACGCAAAAAGTAACAAACGCCCTACGAAATGCTCGATTTTGCACATTACCCATCATCCTGATACTAACCACCATCGTAAGTTTACTGTACGATTTAGATAGCCTTAAGATCGTAACACTCGTATGGCTTCGTACTTTTTGCCTTGACGCAAAAAGTACCAAAAAAGTCAAGGCTGTATGCAAATCCAACGGTTTTGCCACCCTTTACGGCGGCGCAAAACCAAACTCGCCCCTCCTGCGTCGGGACTCAAACATGGTTTTGCTTCATCCGCCTCCAAGCGCGCAAAACCGGGATTTGCATAAGGCCGCACCCTAACCCAAACCAAGATTTGG
>JBBRDQ010000013.1:0-47487 GCA_038203695.1 Chitinophagales bacterium | reverse complement strand
AGGCTATCGCATCGTTGCCCGCAATTACCGGGCGGGCCGGGGCGAAATAGATATTATCGCCTGGCAGGAAGAGCGGCTATTGGTTTTTATTGAAGTTAAAACCCGTTCCGGCGATGGTTTTGGCGGACCGGAAGATGCCGTAGGCAGTAAAAAGCAGGATCTGCTGGCCCGCACGGCCGGTATCTATATGGAAGAGATCGATTACGATTGGGAAATCCGCTTCGATATCATAGCCGTGCTATTGAAAAATGACCAGGTGCTGGAAATCAGACACGTAG
This sequence comes from Chitinophagales bacterium, assembly GCA_038203695.1. Taxonomy (GTDB): domain Bacteria; phylum Bacteroidota; class Bacteroidia; order Chitinophagales; family Saprospiraceae; genus M3007. Next base: position 47,209 of record JBBRDQ010000013.1, on the reverse strand, counting down.
AGGATGCATTTTTCCCGAGTTAAGTAGTTAGCAGGGAGATTGTTTACCCATTCCTAAACGAAAAACGTCGGTTGCTGCGTTTGTCCTGGCAAAACGCAACCGACCTATGCTCAAACAGATTTCCTTCATCACGCTGCTTTCACTGTCCGCCCTCTCTATTTTCGGACAAAATAAAAAACCCTCTGCACCACGCTCCCTGGATTTACTGGATGCGCTCCAACAAAAAATCATTACCGCAACGGTGGAAGGGCTGGGCGGTCATCAGGGCGAGTGTTTAAAGATAACTTGCAGTAACCTACAATCCCGCACGGTGTACATCCGTATTCCATCAGGGCAATACATGCAGCCGGCCGACTCCACGCAGCAGCGACTGGTCGTGGCGGTCGAACAAACGCTGGTCATTGGCGCGAAAAAAAAGACGGATGCGCTGCTGCGTACTTTTTGCACCCAGATGGGTAACCGCTCGCCGGTCAGCGGCTCGGTTTTCAGCGTTGGCGCGCTGGCACCGGCCACCCTGGTGAGTTTGTTGCAATCAATCGTCGAAAAAGGCAAGGAAGAGACCGCGGACGCCCAAACGGCCGTCTGGGCGGTTTCCAATGGTCAGCCATTGGCGGGGATTGGCGATGCGGAATTGACCAGTCGTACCGCACAATTGCTTAATCGGCCGGTGCCGACCTATCGCATCACCTATAAAAGGGTGGAGCATGTACCCGGCCAGCGGGCCGAACTGGGAGAGGCGCTGGTGGTAGATGGAAATTATACCTACACGATGGCGCAAAAAGCCAAAGTGGTAACGGTGCTGCTGGATTCTACCGGCAAACAAATCAAACAACTTGGCCGGGTAGAGGATATGGAGGCGGGCGAACATCGCGGCAAATTACACCTGGAAGTTTTCGGATTGCCCAAAGGCAAGTACACGGTGCGCATGCGGACGCAGGCGGGTGTGGCGGTCAAGGATATTGAGGTCGAGTTTTAACCGGAGACTGATGACACGATCCAAAGACCTGAATCGCGTCATCAGCGTGCCGGCTTTTATTTTTTCTCACCAGCCGGCGCAATCGCCTTGATCTGTTCTTCAAGTTCCAGTTCATCGCCCGGCGCATAACCGGTGTGTTCGAACACGATATTGCCTTTTGCGTCCAGTAGCAAGGTAAATGGCACGGAATTGACGTTTACGGCTTGTTGAAATTCTTTATTGGAATCAATCAAAACGCGGTAAGGCCAACCTTTTTCCTCGATCATGGCCGGGATTTTAGCCGCAGTCCGGGCATCGTCTACGCTGATGGCAATGAGTTCTACGCCGTATTTTTCTTTCCATTCATCGTAATAGTCTTTTACGGCATCCAGTTCTTTTTTGCAGGGGGAGCACCAGGTCGCCCAGAAACTGATCACGGTAATTTTGCCGGATTTCCCCAATTCCTGTACATTCAGGCTTTGGCCTTGTAATGTTTTGATAGTAGCGGACGGCAGGGTTTTGGTTTGCGCGAAAACTGCAACGGCCATCAGGGAAAGGGCCAACGAAAGGAGTGTTTTTTTCATTATTTGCTTGAAAAATGAAGGTGGAATAAGGACTCCGAATGGTTGTTTACAGATTGCCTTCGGAAATTTCGTTCAAAAGTAAGCGCTTCTGTAAAATTGCCGGACTGATTAACACAAAGTTTGGGAAAGCAGGCAGCGCGTTTTAAATTACCACGTTCCGCTTTGGGTCCAGAAAGGGGGCTGGAAACCCTCGTTCGCGCGACGACGGGCTTCTTCTTCTGCCGCCGCTTCGGCAGCACGTTGCGCCTTGGTCTTGTCGAAAATGTCGCCGGCCAGAAAATACTGCTTTTCCAGGTTCCGCTCGTCGGCGAAAGGATCGTGGGTTTGGTGCACTTCTTCGTCTTCCAATTCGGCTTTGTACCAGAATGACGTAAAAATACCCGCTACACTGCCCAAAAGGTGGCTTTCCCAGGAAATACCCTCCTGATCGGGTAAAATGCCGGCCACCATACCGCTATACACCAGCATCACAATTATACTCAAAATAATCGAGCGCAGGCTGCGCCGGAATATGCCGTTCCAGAAAATAAACGATAATAATCCGTACACCACGCCGCTTGCGCCAATGTGCGATACCGGGCGCATCGCTACCAGCCAAACCAAGGCACCCGTTAATAAATAGATCATCCAGAATGCCCGCCAGGCCACCCGCCGGTAGAAATACATCGTCAGCGCAGTCAGGATAAAAAACGGCAGAGTATTGGAAATAATGTGGCTCCAGTCGTCGCCGGGATGCCGGCCATGCACCAGCGGTGCGGTTAGAATGCCGCGTAAACTCCAGAAACGACGGGATACAATGCCGTATTCACCCGGATCAAAACCGACGTAAATCTGGTATAAATGCACGATCCACAGCACGGCAACCATCGCTGCAGGAAAGCGTAAACTACTGATAAAATGGCGGCGCGTAAGATCCAGACTATCCGACTCGCTATCGAGCATGGCATTCATGCGGAGGAATGTTAAAAATGAATGTTAAAGGATTGATGAATGCTGATTGATGATTTTTGATGTAAGGCGTGTCTGGCATTATCAAACTAGTTTAACAATCCTGCGGGTGCTTTAGTACATAGAAACGAATGTCGAAATATAACTCATAACTCATAACTTATAACCCGCTTCCGCGCTCCAATCTTAAGTTGCACACCCAACCCAAAAGTCGGTCCAACGGCACTTTCCACTTTGGGCACCATGCGCAACGTTAGATCGTCGCTCACGTCAAAAGTGGCGAGGTGCGCATCGACAAAAGCGTCGGTTACCGAAAGCAAGTACGTTAAACCCAAAGTGAGGTAAGATAGTTCACTGTAGCGCTGCCAGGTATTGCGGTAACTGAGCAAAGTGGGCCCATCCTGTCCTTCAAATTTGCCTTGCGCATTCGTACTCGGGTTGCCGTCGACTACCCAGCGGTAGTTGTCGCGGGCGGCGCGGTACTCCTTCGTGTTGCGGATGGTGAAATAGGTAACCGTCCCCAATGCCGCATAGACGATCGGTATTTTCCAGTATTTTTTATTGTAGGCTTGTCCAAGCCCGGGTACTACGCCCAGCAGCGCTGCCGCTCGCGGATTGGGATATTTTTCAAATAAAAAACGCGACAGCGGAAATTTTCGGCGCTCCCTGGGCAATGGCTTGAGTGAATCATTGGGCGTAAGCGCGATCGAACTAGGCAGAGCGCTGACAATCGTATCCGGTTGCTGGGCCGACAAACGACTAGCCAGCAACAGTAAAACAGCGGTAATAAGTAGTTGGGTGCGTAATTTCATCATGGCAAAAGTAACGCGCTTTGGCCAAAAACGTTGCTTAAAAAACGACGGAGTGGCATGGGAGCCACTCCGTCGTCGGAATTTTATTTAAGCAGGATCAAGTCTACCTATTGCTGAATATCAGCCGCGTTGCGCAGGATAAGCTGTTTGCCGTTGAAATCCGAAAGGATCGCGGTGATCGTCACCGGCACTCCGGGAAGCGGGGTGCCCGAGAAAGTGGCGGCGGATTGCGTAAACATTACGATGGAACCGGTGCCGTCATTTATCGTGCGGCTGCCCGATAGCGTAGTGCCAGTCGTGGCGGTAATAGTGGCACCGACGATTTTTACCAGGGAACTTTCCCAGGCGGCAAAATTGGTATTGAGTTCAGCCACCGTGGCGGTGCGTGGTGTCACCGATTTGCCAGTCGAAATTAATTTAGCACGATCGACCGAGACATTGTTTACTTGCAACAAACCATTAAATTCGCTCAGTTCTTGTCCCCCTACTACGATTTCAACTTCATCACCGAGGTTGAAAGGGTGCTCCAGGTCAAAGCGTATTACAATCGCTGCAGTGCCGTCCTGAATGTATAAATTCTTGAAATTCAGGTTTTTACCCAAACGGTCAGACGTTACAATCCCTTTGATCTTGCGATTGGCCGGCGCACTCGTGTTGCTGCCGGTGTATGCGCTGCGCAAGTCGCTGATATTGATCTGCGTTTCATTGCCCGTGGTGGCGCCACAGCGAACGCTGTCCATAATCGCGCCTTTTTCATCGCGCAGGTACAACTGGTAGGTCGTGCCAAATACGCCCAAAACACCTTCAATGTGGCCTTTGCCTTTCGGCGTTTTGCCGGAAGCGAAATTCGCGTAACCACTCGTGCGCACCAGCAATTGTTGTTTACTGCAATCTTCGAGCGTGCGGTTCAGGCTGAATTTTGTCACTACGTCAGCATACGTCTGGCCGGTGTCGGCTTTGATGAACTGCACGTCTTCCAAACGGATGAACGTGCTCAGCATCGAGTTGTCGATATCATTGGCCGTGACGATTTTTGGTGCCAGCGGAGTAGCCGCGTACTCGCCTTTCACCACTTTGGTACGTACCTGTGCATCGGTCAGACCGACCGAACTTACCACGCCCGCTTCGGTCACCGTACTGCCGATCAGTTGGGTAAGACCGTTATAATCCGTGAGTTGCAGGTCCTTGCAGCGGATAAAAATCTTGCGACCGATCGGAAACTGGCCATACAGTGTGCTGCTGTTGAATTTGATATCGATGCCGCCCGAAGCGTCCTGCAGCGACAGGGTTTTGTAAAAGTTGCCCGAACGGTCGTCCATGACAATTTCACCGCCGATGATCAGATCGCCGGTAATGGTCTCAAAACCGCCCGATGAGATGTGCAGCGCTTTCAGTTGCGCAATGGTTGTATTGGGGGTTAAAGACCCCGGTTCTCCACCTGCCGGTGGTTCGTCGAATTCGGTTTTAACGCAGGCAACAAAACCTACGGCTAATAACAGGGCCGCAATGGCGGAAAAAAACAGATTTTTATGTGACATGACTAATGATTAACGGTTAATGATGAATGGTTAACGGTTAATGATGAACGATTAATGATTAACCATTGATCGTTCACCATTATTAAATAATTACTGCATGCGGATGGCGATACTGGCGAAGTAGTTCAGACCAGGTGCGTATAACAATTCATTGGTGTAAAAGCGGGGATCGGTCACATCGTCCCGGAAAGCATTGCGATACGAATCGCGCGCAGATGTGATGATATTCTGGTTGTTCAAAATGTTGTTTACGCCGATATTCAGGTTGACAAAATACTTGGTTCTGATGCGCCAGGATTTACCGCCGAACAGATCGAGGGTATATGCCGAAGGCGCTTTTTGCTGGTCGATGATGGTACCCCAGATCGGTGCTTCCGGCGTGAGTCCGCTGACGTAGCGGGAACTGCGGCGCACGCGGTCGAAGTCGTACCAGATGCCGTCTGAATAGTTCAGCGATAAAGAAGCGAACCAGAATTTTTTGCCTTCATATTTCACGCTGACAGTCGCGGCTTTCTGCGGTGAGCGCGGTACGTAGTAATTTTTCTGGTAAATGGTGCCACCGTCGATGATGCTCGAGTTGCCGCCATCCAGCGAAATGAACAATTCCGGGCGGGAAGTGTAGATGTACTTGCCGATCGAAGTAGCCGCAGTGAACACCCAACTTGGGATCGGTTTGGCTTCGATGGCCGCTTCGATACCGGCATGCTGGCGATCTACGCCTTGCAGTACAGCCGCGCCAAAGAAAACCGGCTGATCCAGGATACCGGAACTGTTGTCGCCCAAGTCGATGGCACCCAAGTCAATTTCGTCGAGCACGCGACCTACGGACCAGGCACTGGCGAAAATGTTCTCCGTTTCATCCAGGAACTTGGTAAAATAACCCGTTACGCGGGCCTTGTAATTCGGCGCACGCAGCAGATAACCGCCTTCCACACTTTGTACAGTCGATACTTTCAGGTTGGGCACCACCAAATCGCGGGTACGTGGCGAAAGGTACGAATTGCGGAACGTAGGGGCACGGGTTCCGTAGTAACCATTGGCATACAGATAGTTACGTCCATTGGCTTTCCAGGTGATGCCGCCTTTGGCGCCATACGTCGGCAAAGATATTTTTTTCGAATCGCCCAAAGAGTTGGTTGGGAAACGGCCGTTCTGCATTTTACCAGTCCGCCACATTTGATTCTGGCCTACTTCGGCGCCGGCAAAAAACTGCCATCGACCCGAGCTGTATTGCAATTGGACCCATTCTTTGGATTTGCGGATATTTTCATCATAATTATACCCAAATACATCGCCTTTACGGATGGTATTGTTCAAAACCGCCAGGTCGCTGTTGCGGGCGCTTGGATTGGTCAGGCCGTCAAAAAGACCCAGAAAATCCCAGTCGACCCAGTAATCGGCCCCCAGCAGGTCGTCCATTACCTTGAAATTACGACCCGTATAGTATTGAAATTCCGCGCCGCCATTGAGCGACAACCGCGGGGTGATCGTCTGGTTGAGTACGATATTGCCACCCAGTTCGCGACTGTCCGAGCGTTGATTTTCAACGATATAGGTCGCTTGTTTGCCGGATACAGTGCCGGTGCCGCCATCCGCGTTGGTGATCTCACTGAAACTATTGCGGTTCACTTCGTACAAACCGGCCCAGTCGATCTGACGGGCGTATTCGTTGTTGCGCAGTTCTTCGGTAGCAAGCGCAATTTGTTCTGGACTTTCCAGGCTGCTCGGCAGGTAGCGGTTGAAATCCGGCAGCGGATTGCGGCCATTCAGGAAATTCAGGCGGGTAACGCCGCTTTTACCGCCTTGGGCATAGACTGCTGCGGTAACATTCGTGCGCGTGGAAGGCACCCAGTCGTAGCGCAAAATACCCACTGGCTGGTGGTTGTAACTCACCTGCGAGTTGCGTTTTTCGCCGTTTTGGTAGCCCCAGAGCGGGTTATAATAGTTCGTGCCGGCGATGTCGAACATTTCCTGGAAGGAGTCCGCCGAGCGGCCGCGTTTGGTGGGTACGCCGAAAACGGTCAGGTTCAAGGCGTGTTTCCCGCCAAATTTTTTGTCGACGGAAACGAAATAAGAAGTGCTTTGAAAGAATGTGCCGGGCACATAACCTTCCTGCGCCCAGCGGTGACCGATCGAAGCCGATACGGCCCAGCCGCCCGGCATCAGACCGGTATTGGCCGTTAGCATGAGGCGATTGCGGTAAATGCGATTGCTGCTGGCGTACGAAGCGCGAATCTGCTTGCGTTGGACGCTGGCACGTGTATCGATAAACGTAGCGCCGCCCACGTCACTGAAGGCAAATTCAGCCGGGTCTAGTCCCACTGTCGAGGTACGATTGCGCAAGACGTCGTTCAAACCGCCAAACTCACCGAAGAACGTGCCGCCCGATTCCGGATCGTTGAATGGAACACCATTAATATACGTCTCAAATAAACCGAAATCGTAGCCACGCTCGCGAAAGCGGAACTGGCTCCAGCCAAAACCGGAAATGTTCTGAAAAATGTCGCGGGAAGCATGTAGTACATTGGCCACTTCTGCGGCACCTTCAGTTTCCGCCTCGGCTTCATCCAGTGTAACGGTTGGAATATCGCTGGGCTTTTCTTCGATGGTGGTGCGTTTCATCGTTACATTAATCGGCTTCGGCACCATCGCATCGTCGGCAACGGGTACAGAAACCGGCATATAACCGTCACGGGTCACGCTCAGCGTGCAGCGACTGCAGTTTGCATCGGCTATCACAAAATTACCGTTGTTGTCGCTCACGGCCACTTTGCCGGTTCCGACCACAATAATCGCCGCATCGGGAAGCGGGCGCGTCGTTTCCGCGTCGGTGACGGTGCCACGGAGGGATCCCTGGGCGCTCATTGTCTGCCCTAACAAGAGCAGCAAGGCGGGTATTAGTAGTTTTTGAATCATGCAGTTGTAAGGTAAATAAAAGTAGGAGGGAGACTTGTAAGTTTGATACATTTCCCGGATAAAAGGAACTAGCCAACCGGTTTGCAAACCAGTTCCTCAAAAAGCGGTCAAAGGTAATAAAAGCCGATGCAGCGGTTGTTTTTTTCATGTTAATTTATTGCAAAGCGGAGAACGTATGCAGTCAAATGCCGTTCCTTTGCGTTTTAAAATCACATCTTTTATGAAAAAAATTACCCTGCAAGTACTGTTTGCACTGCTGTTCCTTGGTTTTACCTCGATCGCTTCGGCGCAGAAAGAGAAGGAAGAATACAAGGTGGCCGCGATTGGGTTCTACAACCTCGAAAACTTATTCGACACGATCGATTCGCCGACTACGAACGATGCTGATTTTTTACCCAAGGGTCGCCTGCTCTGGAATACCTCCAAATACGTTTCTAAAATGGCCAATATTGCCAAAGTAATTAGCCTGTTAGCCACGGAACTCAATCCCGACGGCGTGGCCATGCTGGGCGTAGCAGAAGTGGAGAACCGTAAAGTACTCGAAGATCTGGTACAGCAGGATTCGCTTAAAAACCGCCATTATGAAATCGTGCATTACGATTCGCCGGACGAGCGTGGCATCGACGTCGGTTTGTTGTACAATCCCAAATATTTCACGGTGACTGCTTCGCGGGCCGTACCGGTTATTATCGTGGATGAAAAAACCGGCGAGCGCAATTTCACGCGCGATATTTTATATGTAAGCGGGGTGTTCGATGGAGAGCCGTTGCATATTATGGTCGGCCACTGGCCTTCCCGACGGGGGGGCGAAAGCGCTTCCGCACGCGGCCGATTGATCGCGGCCGGGGTGGTCAAACACATCGTCGACAGCCTGAGTGTGGCCGATCCGAATACCAAAATCATTTTTATGGGCGACCTGAATGACGACCCAACCAACAAAAGCATGACGACGGTACTCAAAGCCCGCGCCAATGCCGATGAACTGAAAGCCGATGAAATGTATAATCCCATGTACCACTTGTACAAAACCGGTGGCGGCACCATGGCTTACCGCGATGCCTGGAGTTTATTCGACCAGGTAATCGTGTCACGCGCTTTGGTAAATAAGAAAACCGCCGGCTGGCAACTCTATAAAGCGGTGGTATTCCGCCAGCCCTGGCTGCTGCAAACGGAAGGCGCCTACCGCGGTTATCCGTTCCGTACTTTTGTAGGCGATATTTTTATCGATGGCTACAGCGACCACTTGCCTGTTTTTCTGTATTTTTTGAAGAAGAACAAACAGGCGCAACCTTAATTAATTACGGTTTTTTAAACAAATACCCCCACACCCACTTTATTTTGTCCCAGTTCCAGCGCCAGTCTTCACCGTCCCAGGGGCCGGGAAGTTGATTGTACAGGAATGAAAGTTTAGCGCCGTAATACATCAGGAATAACGAGACGAACAGGATCAGCGATTTGAGCCAAATGTTGCGCAGCGCGAGCGTTTTGGCAAAGAAAAGTGCCATCGGAAAAGCCAGCAAAGCGTAGAATTCCACATAACAGCGATGCCCGAATGCGCCGCCAAACCACCAGGCCCACCAACTGGCGAAGGAATAGGTAGCCAGCACAAACAATAGGGTGATGACGGGGGCATGGGCGGTGCGGTTGCGCCAGCCAATGCCTAGCCCGATTATCGAGAGTAATACGATAGGGGAGTAGAGGAAAAGCCCATTTTGTACATCGAACAAGACTGCGGCAATTTTGGGTTTGTTCCAGTAAATAAAACTTTCGCCCTCGTAAGAATAACGCAGCCATTCGCCGGTCATGGTGTGCCAGTACCAGATTTGTGGCAAAAAGAGGACCATCGCCGCACCCGCCGCAGCGAGTAATTGCGGCCATTTTTCTACTAAGAACTGGCAACGAACCCGCAATTCAGTCCAGGAATAGACACCGTACAATGGCAATAGCAACCCAATCATGGCATTCGTAGGACGAATGAGCGTAATCCAGCCTAGTGCTGCGCCTAATAGAAGCGCATTTTTCCAGGAAGGCCGCTGCAAAAACCGGGGTAACTGCCAGATGAAAAAGGCAAATAAACAAAAGGAATAAACATGCGACATGCCCATTTCCTTGGTCATGTAATGAAACAGGTTGGTTCCGAAGAGCGTCCCGAACAACGTAAGCGCCACGACCGCTGCTGAAAAACCGCTGCTACGCAGGGCTTTCTGCAAAAAAAACAGTCCGACAAACCCGAAAAAATAACCACATAATCCGATCGCCCGGCAATAATCTTTATTGAAATAATCCACCGGATCGTGGTGCGCCGCCAGACTGCAATACGTTTTGGCGGCCAGGAAAAAGGGCAGGTAGAATAATGAAACTCCGTAGGTGTACTTAATGACCACTTCGCCTTGCTCATTTTTGCGGGCATTCATACTCCCTTCGGGTACTTTATGGACGTCGCCAAAGATAAAAGTGGCGGGTAAATACATATAATAACCCTCGGTATCCGACCAAATTACCCCACGCAGATTTTGCTCAATCCGGTTGCGCATCACCGGCAGTAATAGAATGAAAAGCAGGGGCAGGTAGTAGCGTTGCAGGAATTTCAAAATGGAATCAGGTATTGTCTGTGCTATGATGTAAAAGGCGCCTCGATCAGACCCCACCAGTGGCGAAGCGGTTGCCGGGCACAGGGAAGCCACTCTCCGGTGCGCCAGTCCAGTGCTTCCAGATTATTGAAGTTCAACTTGTAATCAAACTGGGAAGGCACGTCGTAAGCGTATCCGTGGTAGTAATATTTTTTGCCCAGCGCTATGGCTTTTTCAATTTCCAGGAGCATGGTATAAGCGCCGAGGCTGAGGTTGCTGAATTGCGGATCGAAAAAACAGTAGGTCGCTGAAACGGCTTCCGCACCGATATGCATAAAACTGCACGCCTGTGGCTGCTCTGGCTGGTCGCCAATCGTAAATTCCATGCCTTCCACCGGCTCGCGGTGTGGATTCCGGCTCAGAAAGGAAGCGATGGCATGCGGGCGTCGTTCGTGAAAGCGCTCGGAATGCAACCAAAACAGCGTTTCCTTGACCGGATTGAGCGAAATCGGGCCGTATTGGTGCGGCAAACCCGCATTTCTCCGCAGCAGTTTTTGCTGGCTTTTGGAAAATTTAAATCCTTCCAGACAAATGCGCAACGGGATGGTACGGCACATTTTATTCCGGCAGGTCGCAATACTGTGCCGGACCACAGAGCGGCCGAGTAGCCGCCAGCCTTCGGCCAGGTAGGCATCAAACATGACCGGGTGCATGATTTGCATCTCGATGCTCTCGTCAATAATATCGTCGTAAAAAACGGCCTGCGCTTGCATATCTACTCACTACTTGGTTGGTCTTGGAGAAATTTCGGCAAATTATGGAAATCCTCCACGAAGATAGCACTTTTATCCAAATCATTTTCCCTACGTTTGCTACGCCCGTTGCCAACACCGTTTTTTTTCAATTTTAACGTCTGATCATGGATTTTGAATCACCTACCGGGCTCTTGTATCACACCTACAACAGTCTCTTTGTCAGTTTGCCTTTTCATGATATAGCCGAGACGGGTACGCTCCTCGCTATTTTCGCCAAGCACTGTGATCACGGTTTTGACAATCACAAGACGCCGGTACAGATCATCGAGGAGTTTTGGGAGGAGTACTACGAAAAAGCGAGCTTCGAGGAACGGCAGAATGTATTGTTCTATTTTATCCAGTACATTGAACGGCAGGTGGTGGTATTTGATTCGGTGGAGGATGCCCTTTTTACCGAAGCCCACGAAATGGAGGGCCCCGGCTCGCTGCGACATTTGCTGAGCCTTTTAAATACGGATGGGAAACAGGAGCGTTTGCTCCAGAAAATTCAGGATTACAGCATCCGGTTGGTATTGACTGCACACCCTACCCAGTTTTATCCCGGCAAGGTGCTGGGCATTATTAACGACCTCAGCAAAGAGATAAAAGGCAATAATCTCCAGCGTATCCGGCTGTTACTCATGCAGTTGGGTAAAACTGCTTTTGTAAACAGGGAAAAGCCTACCCCGTTCGATGAAGCGGTTAGTCTGGGCTGGTATATGGAAAATGTGTTTTTTTACACCTTGCCCAACATTCTCTTTCGGCTGCTTTCTTCCCTGGGACAAGATGTAACCACCTTCCAAAATCCACACCTGCTCACCCTGGGCTTCTGGCCGGGCGGCGACCGCGACGGCAATCCGTTTGTCATCGAAAGTACGACCAAGTTAGTCGCCGAGCGCCTGCGAGAAGCCATTTTGCGGGGCTATTACCGGGAGATTCGCATCCTTAAGCGTCGTTTGACCTTTGCTGGAACGGAAGATTGCATTACGAAAGCCGAACTTAAAATTTACGATACGCTCTACAAACCACAGGGCAACCGTTATCATTCCTGTCTTGAATTGATCGCCGACCTGCTGGAGGCGCGCCAAACGTTGATTGAGGATCACGATCGTTTATTCCTGGAGGAACTGGACTTGTTTATTCTGCGAGTGCGGGTATTCGGCTTTTATTTCGCCAGCCTCGATATCCGACAGGATAGCCGCAAGCACGCCGAGGTTTGGGCAGCCATCGTAGCGAATTGGGCCAATCAGCATCCGGACTTCGATCCGAAAAAGTTCTCGGAAGGGGACGAAGAGACGCGGATCAACCGGTTGTTATCCACGCCGTTCTCTATCGACGAGAATGATTATACCGATGAATTTGTGCGGGAAACGATTCGTTCTTTTCGGGTTATTCCGACCATCCAGCAGCAAAATGGCGAGATTGGTTGCCATAGATATATCATTTCGAATTGCCAGAATGCCTACAATGTGGCGGAAGTGCTGGCACTCGCGCAATTGACGTGGAGCGACGAATCGAAGGCAAAATCATACCGGCTGGAGGCACAGATTCCCCTGGATGTTGTGCCGCTTTTTGAGACGATCGAAGATCTGGCGAATTGTGCGGCCGTAATGGATTTGCTTTATCGCAATGCATTTTATAAAAATCACCTGGCCGCGCGTGCTAATGTACAAACCATTATGCTCGGCTTTTCTGACGGAACCAAAGACGGTGGCTATCTGCGCGCCAACTGGAGTATTTATTGCGCTAAAGAGGCCCTGACCCGCGTCAGCCGGGCGCATGGCGTTTCTGTTGTATTCTTTGATGGTCGCGGTGGCCCTCCGGGTCGTGGTGGTGGCAATAATGCCAGTTTTTATGCGGCACATGGCGCAAATATTGAAAGTAAAGCCATTCAGGTCACCATTCAGGGACAAACAGTCAGCAGTACGTATGGTACCCAGGATGCTGCGCGTTTCAATATTGAACGTTTGTTGTCGGCTGGATTACAGCAGTCCATAGTGCCGGGCCGGGAGAAAGAAGAAATGGGTGCCGATGCACATAAACTAATGGACGAACTGGCCAGCGCCGCTTATACCGCTTATCTGGAACTAAAAAATCACCCTGATTTTGTGCCGTATCTGGAAAAAATGACGCCACTTAAATGGTATGGCGATTCAAAAATTGCCAGCCGTCCGACCAAACGCGGGACCGACGCGCTAAAATTTGAAGACCTGCGGGCTATTCCCTTTGTAGGTGCCTGGGCACAAATGAAGCAAAATGTGCCTGGCTATTATGGTGTAGGCAGTGCGATCGCTTCTTTTCCACAAGGACGGCGTCGCAAATTGATCAAAGATTTATACAAAGAATCCTTATTTTTTCGCACCCTACTGGAAAATTCCATGCAATCGCTCTCAAAATCCAATTTCAAGGTGACCAAGTATTTGGCCGAACATCCTGATTTTGGTGATTTCTGGAAATTGCTGGAAACTGAGTACGTGCGCACCAACGAATTGATCAGGGAAATAACTGGAGAACAGGAATTATTGTCCGAAAATCCGATATCACGCAGCAGTATAAAACTGCGGGAGGATATCGTGTTGCCGTTGATTACTATTCAGCAGTATGGGCTGCAAAAATTAGAAGGTGGTAATTTGTCGGAAGCAGAAGCGGAACTGTACCGAAAAATGGTGCTTCGGGCTATGTTTGGGATCATCAATGCCGCACGAAATGCCGCATGAGAAAGGTGAATGCGCAGTGGCAAAAGCGTGTGACGAATCCTATTGGTAAGTAGCAATAACAACGCACCAAAGGTGGCTACACCCTTTTCACTATACGCCGTTAATGGCTTCTACGCCCATTATTTCCGGGATTTTGCCGCGAATTGTCTCCTGAATACCCGCACGGAGGGTCATTTTGGACATCGTGCAGGATTCACACATGCCTAGCCAGCGGATTTTGACGTGCATGTCTTCGGTAATGTCTACTAACTCCACATCACCGCCGTCCACCCGTAAATGTGGACGTACACTTACGAGGGCTTCTTCCACGCGCTGCATCATTAAATCTTTATCGCTCATGTTGCTTAATTTCATGCAAATGTAACACATGAAGTGCGATTTTGATCACAGTATTTCAATAACTGTTCATATTCTCTACCTTCGTGGCGTTATTGGTCGACTGTGCCCAACCACATATTACCCAATTAAAAATTTTTAAACACAACATGGACTTTAAAAAATTGATCCCCCACTTGATCGCAATCGGTGTGCTGCTGTTGGTAGCGACGATGTTTTTTGCACCCAATGCATTTAGCGGTAAAGTGTTGTCACAATCCGACAATGATAAAGCGCGCGGCATGGCCACCGAAGCAGTTGCTTATGCTAAGCAGGACGGAAAAAGTCCGCTGTGGACCAATAGCGCATTTGGCGGGATGCCTACTTACCAGATAAAATCTCCCAGTAGCGGCAACCTGACTCGTCCCGCCGTGCGCACCCTATTTTTATGGACCGATACTTCGTCTGTATGGGCGCAGGTATTCGTGGCCATGTTGTGTATGTACTTATTTTTGGGTACGCTCAAAACGGACTGGCGCGTGTCCATCTTTGGGGCAATTGCTTATGGCATAACCAGTTATAACGTGGATATTCTGGAGGCAGGACATACTACGAAAATGATGGCTCTTGCCTTGACGCCAGGTATATTCGCCGGCGCTGTTATGGTCTTCAACGGGCGGTTGCTGAGCGGACTCGGGCTGCTGGCGTTGTTTATCTCCATGCAGGTATATGCCAACCACATTCAAATTACCTATTACACCTTATTGTTGCTGGGGATTTATGGACTTGCCCAGATTGTCGATGTCGTAAAACATGGCACCTGGTTGCCCTATTTTAAAGGGGTGGCGGCCATTGGCATAGGAGTGGCTATTGGTTTTGCCGCTAATCTTTCGCGGATGTGGTCAACGTATGAGTATTCACAGGAAACCATCCGGGGTACATCTGAGTTAGCCGCTAAATCTGCCAAAAGCAGTGGCCTCACCCCGGAATATTCGTTTGATTACAGTTGTGGTAAACTGGAATCGTTTACCCTTTTAGTGCCACACTACGCCGGTGGCGGGGTAGGAGAGTCTTATACTGAAACGGCCACTTTTAAAGCGATTGCCCCCCAAATCCAGAACCGGCAGCAAGCCGACCAGCAAACCGGGCAACTAATGTATACAGGTAGCCAGCCTTTTGTCGGCACGGCTATTTATTACGGCGCTGTCGTGATTTTCCTGGCGTTTTTAGGCGCATTACTCGCTCGGGGCAGCGTGAAGTGGTGGTTATTAGGTAGCGGTATTTTTGCCATTACACTGGCTTGGGGCAAGTATTTTGCGCTGAATTTATTCCTGTTCGACCATTTGCCGATGTTTAATAAATTTCGGGCGGTGACGATGGCTTTTGGCATCGGGCAGTTGTGTTTTGCGGCGTTGGGTGCCTTGGGTTTGCAAAAAATATGCGATCCTGACCTGGCATTTTCCCGAAAAAAAATGGCTTTGATGATCGCCGGTGGTGGCACCCTGCTCCTTTGTTTGATTGCCTGGATCAGCCACAGCAGTGTAGGTGCGAACGACATCCAGTTGGAAAAAAATCCCGAAATCCTGGAACTACTGTATAAAGACCGTTCCGCATTGTTACAGAGCGATGTGCTGCGTTCCATGCTGTTTATTGCCCTGGCTGTAGCGCTGGTTTGGCTGTATTTACGCGGTACCTTGAAGGCCAATCTGACGGTTATCGCCATCGCTGCCTTGTCGTTAGTGGATCAATGGTCGGTGTGTAGCCGTACGCTTACCTCGGATAAATACATCAGCAAATCTGCCGGTAGCGCAATTCCAAAAGAGCGTCAGGCCGATAAACAAATTAAACAGGATAAAGACATTCATTATCGCGTACTCGATCTGGCGCGCGGCGGCATTACGGGCAATGGTACCACGTCTTATTTTCACAAAAGCCTGAGTGGCTACCACGCGGCCAAATTACAGCGCTATCAGGAAGTGGTAGATTCGTTCCTGAATGGTCCGAAACTGGCCGACAACCTGCATATCGTCGGTATGT
The DNA here is from genome assembly GCA_038203695.1 of Chitinophagales bacterium. Classification (GTDB taxonomy): domain Bacteria; phylum Bacteroidota; class Bacteroidia; order Chitinophagales; family Saprospiraceae; genus M3007. The sequence continues at coordinate 31,023 of JBBRDQ010000013.1, read as the reverse complement.
TTAACGGCAAATATATTATCACACCGCCACAGGGGCAAGAGGAGCCGCGCGTGATTCTAAACCCGGAAGCCTGCGGGCACGCCTGGTTTGTGAATCACTTCGATATCCTGCCAACGGCCGAGGCTGAATTACAATCGCTGCATTTATTGCGGCCCAGAGACAGCGCAGTGGTGCAGCAGGCGTATGCTACTGCACTACAAGGCTTTACGGTTCAGCCCGATAGCAGCGCCAAGATCGATCTGGTAAAATATCACCCGGATATTATGGAATACGAATATTCGGCTAAAACCGAACAATTTGCGGTGTTCCCTGAAATCTATTACCCACCGGCAAAAGGTTGGAAAACGTATCTCAACGGACAACCTGCACCGGATTTTTTCAAAGTAGACTATTTATTGCGCGGTATGCGCCTGCCAGCCGGCCAGAATATGAAACTGGAAATGCGCTTTGAACCCGCTTCATTTTATACGGGTGAAAAAGTAGCGTGGATCGCTTCGATACTTTCGGTGTTATTGTTTTTTGCTGGTTTCATTCTTTGGTTCCGCCAGCACCCGCTCGAAGATCCGAATCGTTTGGCCGAAGAAGAACAACCGGCCCCGGGTCGTCCTGTGCCAGCTGCTCCCCGACCTCCGGCACCGGTGGATAAGAAGAAGGGAAAGAAGTAAGTCTGGTTCGTCTTGAAAAATAAATCGCATGCAACGAACGCTTGAAAAAGTAAACGCACTATGGGCTGCATACAAGGAAATGCAGCCCATAGCACCTGAATACGGTCACAGATTGGAGAAGAAATTCCGCCTGGAATTCAACTACAATTCCAACCACATGGAAGGTAATACCCTTACGTATGGTGAGACAGCGTTGTTACTTTTTTGGGGCAATACGAAGGGCGAACATAATATGCGCGAGTACGAGGAGATGAAAGCGCATGATGTAGCCTACCAATTGATACAGCAATGGACGATTGATGCTCGCCCGCTAACAGAATCCGATATAAAAAACCTGAACAAAATAATTTTAGTCAAGCCGTTCTGGAAAGACGCGATCACACCGGATGGTCAGGATACCCGGCGTCTGATCAGTATTGGAGATTATAAAGCCTATCCCAACTCGGTACGCCTGCAAAATGGTGAAATATTTGAGTACGCTTCACCAATCGATACGCCTATTCAAATGGGGGAACTGGTGCAGTGGTATAATACCCATGCCGATGCAGTGTCCGGGCATGATGAAGCGCATCCTTTATTTTTAGCATCCCTGTTGCATTACAGATTTGTGCGCATCCATCCGTTCGATGACGGCAACGGACGGGTGGCAAGGCTGCTGATGAATTACGTATTGCTTAAAAATGGTTTACCACCGGTAGTAATCAAATCGGCCGAAAAAGCCAATTACCTCCGTGCTTTGAATGCTGCCGACACCGGCGACATGGATACATTTGTCAAGTACATCGGCGAAAAATTAATTTGGAGCCTGGAGTTAGCCATCAAAGCCGCCAAAGGTGAAAATCTGGATGAACCCGATGATCTCGATAAGGAATTGATGTTGTTGCAGCAGCAATTGGCCGAAAAGACGGTGTTAACTACACAAGCGACCCCTGAAATAGTAATTGATACTTTCAACCAAAGTATAGTACCAATTTTGCAATTATTAGAAGAAAAACTTAATACGTTTAAACCTTACTTTTTTGAGATAGAAAGAATGCTAGAAATACAATCATTGGGTGAATTAGGCACGTATAATGTTGGATTAAAGGAACATAATTTAAGCAGTATTTTAAATGAACTGAATGATAATGGAAGTTTAATTCCAAGTAAAAGAATAGAAAATATAAAATATAATTATTACTTATTAGGATTTAAAAATGTAACAGCCGCTTATGACTATCGGGTTACTATAGAAATTCAGTTTGGTTCATATAACTTTAGTATAGCAGAGAGTATGGGAAATAGTAATTTGTTAAAATTACCTTATAGGTATAATGTATCGACAGAAGAAATGCAGGAAATAATCACGCCTCCTGTTAAGCGGATAATAGAGCAAATAAAAAATGATACTGCAAAAAAGCCTTAAACCACCCGCAATCCACCCAACTCCCCACAAACTTGCTTAACCCGCTCCATAATCCCATAAATCGCCGTAAAACGCGCTGCAATCCCATTCCAATCATCTTCCAATTCCACCTCGAACAAATCATCCCGCATCGGCAGCGCGAAATAGAGCCCGCTATTAGTCGAAAAACACAAACCGGGCATATCCGGGTATTGTTTGTTGAGGAGGACCAGGTCCTGCATGACCTGCGGCGATAAAATCCGGTATACTTCCATTTTGTCGGCAGCAAGCACCTGAAAACGCTGCTCGAATTCACCGTCTTCCATTTTTACTTCCTTACCATCTTCGATAAACAGGTCGATTGGATTCCAGCCCGGTTGTTTTTTCAAAATTACGGCATGTATGGGCGACCAGGTAAGTTGCATTTCCACCATCAGCCCTTTGAAAATGGTGCTGCGGTGGGTTTGTTTATCCGTCTTGGTAATTTTTACCAGCGTCATTTCCGCGAAAACGACCGCCCGACCGTCGATTGTACCCCGGATAATGTCCTGCTCATTTACTTCGTCGATCCGGTCGAATAGCCCGGTGGAATCAAGGATGGTCCGGGTGAAATGCCGGCCATTTTCAAGCGTAAAATCAGGATGAAATTGCTGAAAAAATAAGTCGATAGCACGCTGTTTAAACGCCGTATAATCGATCCGCAGGAAGTTTTTGAAGTCGTCGGATTGATGGACCAGTGCCAGCGATAACAAGGGCAGCACAAGGATACCTACCGTCAAAGTATTAAAAATCGGTTGGTCTGAATCTCCGAACGTGGAGAATACCTGGCGTAATCCAGTGATATTGGCAAAATTGATATGTCCCAGCCAAAGCAGCAGCATATTCACGAGGAATGCGAATGAGGTGGTCCAGATACTGACTTTTTGATAAATTTTGGCAATCTCCACCAGGTATAAAATCTCGCTCAGTACGAGCAGCAGCACGAAAAAATAGAATGCCGTTAGCAAGGAAGTGAAATAGGCCGCTGCCAACCCAGGAGCCAGTACTGTAAGCCCGAGCATCCACCAGAACTGCCGGTTGGCTACCTGCACCGCTGCCCGTTTTTCGGGCTGGTAATAGGTTTTATATAAAGGCAAAAGCGTGTCCGTGCAAAAGGACGTGATCAGACCGTTTGGTTCCATTTCAAAACTGTAAGGGATTAAAACAAATCTCTAGCGATCACATTGCTGCGTTCTTCCTCTGTGGCCGCCAACATTTCAGTCCGGGAAAACCCAAAAACAGCTGCAAAAATATTAGAGGGGAATTGCTCGCAGCGGTTGTTAAAATCTTTGACCGAGGTGTTGTAAATCCGGCGGGAAGCAGCAATATTCTCCTCGATGTTGTACCACGATTTTTGTAAAAAATCGAAAGAACGATCGGCTTTTAGCACCGGATAATTTTCAGCCGTTGCGGTAAATTGCACAAATGCCTGGCCGAGTTCATTGCCTAAATTGACTTTTTGCGCATCGGAAAGCCCCGAAATATCTGCCTTGGAACGCAAAACGGTTATTTTTTCCAGCAGCGATTGTTCGTGCTGCATATACTGTTTTACGGTCTCGACCAGATTGGGGATCAAATCGAAACGTTGTTTGAGGTATACATCTACCAGGGCAAATGATTCTCTGACATTGTTTCTACCAGACACCAGTGCATTGTACATGACAATCATGACGGCAATCAGCAGGATAAAAATAAGGGTAAACAGTGAGGATGCAGACATAGTGATAAGCATTTTGAGAAAGGTTAATAATTGCTGCGTGTGGAGCAAATATAGGATGTTACCGCATAATGGTCGTTTTGCCGAGCCAAATATGTTTATTTGCCGCTGCTGTAGCGCGAAAAATATAAAGCCCTGACGGTACAGATCGTATGTCGAAGCGCAAGAGAGCGGAATCGCCCACCGATAAATCCCAGGTTTTTACGGATACGCCCGTCTGGTTGATAAGTGCTATTTGCATGGCACCCGTCATTTCCGGTAGGGGTTGTAGGTATAAGACCTCGGAACCCGGATTTGGCCAGGGCTGAATGGTAGTATATGGTAGGGCTGTAGCATGGGTTGTAACCGGCGCATCAGGAGCGAACCGCGCAACGAGTGTTTGTGGTCCTTCGTTGAATTGGAATAGCGTCGAATCTCCCTGTACCGGCACGGAAGATTCCCAACCGATAAAATGCCAGCCGGGTTTGGCAATTGCTTGCACCGGCACCGGCAAATTGGCCAGGTAAGTAAGTGGACGGGGTACCTGTGCGGAGTCGAGGGTAAGTGTACTGATATGTATTGTGCCGGCTTCACGCGGACTGATATCCAGTGCAATCGTTGCCAAGCCTGCCACTTCATGCAAAGCGTCATCCATGTATTGCAACATATAGGCCGGGCGGGCATCTCCGAAAGCACGAATCCGTTCTATATTGGCCAGCCAAATGGTATCGTAATTAGCAAACCACCAGCGCTCATAGTGTTTGGTAATTTCAGGTCGATACAGATTTTGGAAAAAGTATAGCCGGTCTTGGACATGTTTGGGATGGAAAATGGTGTTTAAAAAATCGGCACTTCGATTGGCAAAATCTCGGCGGAAAGTTGCATTCTCCCAGCAGCGCCGGAAAAGTAGCGTGCTCCAGTCCGGATTGGGCAGTATGCTGGAAGTGGAATCTAATAATCGGCTTAAGGCATCCGGAGAAGCGTCTCCGGTATTCCAGCCTCCCGTACTTTGCTGAAACAGCCCCAGCGTAAAATCGAAATCTTTGCACAACCAACGCCAATGACCGTTCGGGTCGCGTTCGCGCCATCGGCGGTTGTTATTGCCTGGCCAATCCTGGTTATCTATAAAAATATTAAGTGCACAGTAATCGATAAAGTTTTGATAGTCAATTTTTTGTTTTAAGATGGCAAAGGCCGAATCTTGCTGAAAATGGTGGTTCTGCAACCAATTAAACAGTGCGTTCCAACTATTTGCATCGCCAGTTATCGCTGTTGCATAGTTGTCGATCAGGTCAAAATCCGCCTGCTGCAAGTCATAATGTTGCTGTACATAGAAACGGTTCATCCGTTCCCGGAGATTGTGAATACCCCAGTATTGTCCGTTCAAATAGACAACCGCTGGTCGCCAGGCTTGCCAGTCCAGATCGGGCAATTGTAGTATTGGGGTATATTCACCTAAGTTGCTGACCAGGTCGGTTACAAATTCGTCCCGGAATTGCGTTACCATCCAGTCCTGACCGCCATTGCGCAGTACCAGTCGTTTATAGGAATCGAAAGGTAAATTGGGAAAGAAAGGCCAGTCGAGCGTTTCCGCGCCCAGAGATCCGCGTGCATTGATTTCCAGCGATTTTTGTGGTTGGGAGGCACTGGCGCTACCTTGTATCTCAATATTTACCCACTGCTTTATACAAGCGGCTGGCCGGTCGGGTTCAAAAAACTCAAATTGTGCCCGTGCACCCAAGCCTTCCGTATAATTGGGATAAATGCCGGTATTAGTATCAAAAAAATCTGCCGGTTCAAAAATCAGGGCCGCAACCGGAAATTCGTGTTTCTTGCCCAGTAAATAAGTATTGGATAATACCGGACTTCCCGACATGTCGGCCTTTGCGCGTACCGCAGTCGTTGCGTCCAGCAATAGCGGACCGTCATAAATTGATGAACTGCTATCCGGTTCATGCCCGTCGGTGGTATAGCGAATGACCGCAGCGCTATCCGAAGAACAAGTAAGGGTCAATAGAAAAGGTGTGCTGTGATAACCTGCAGGATGTGAAGCAGTTATAAACTGACCAATGACAGGTTTGGGCAACCATACCAGGCTGAAAAGTAAGAAAAGTGTCGAAAGTCGAGTCATCTAAAATACTTTTATAAACGAATGTTGTAACATAAATGATTCCGACCAAGGCATTGCCTGTTTCGCGATATGTAGCGTTTCAGTTCGACCCAATTTTCTCAACGTTTACGTTACATAACATGCGCCAGCATTTCCCTGTAAATTGCCAAATATTGACTTGCAACAACCGTATTGGCGTAATAATCCTCCACTTTTTGCCGGGCTGCCTTGCGCAATCGCAACATATCTGGTTGAGTGCTTATCCAAAGTATGCCTGCTGCCAAAGCACTGCTGTCACCTTGCGGAGCCAGATAACCCTGGTGTTGGGGGCCAAAATGTGCTGCGTAGGAACCACCGGCACCGATCATTTCCGGGATGCCACCCGTTGCAAACCCCACTACAGGCGTGCCACAAGATAATGCTTCCATAACCGTATTGGGTAAATTATCTTCCAAGGAGGGAATTACAAATGCATCGGCTGCGCCGTAGGCACTGGCGAGCGCAGCGGCCGACGTTACCAAACCCAGTGCATGAACAGGGTAGGGGAGTGTGGTCAATATCTCCGGATCAGATTTACCCAGCACCAGTATTTCGATGGGAACATGCGGGTATTTTACTTTTAAAATATGCAATGCTTCCTGTAAAAAACGAAAACCTTTACGCTCCTCACTTATTTTCATGGCTACAAAAAGCAGTACAAAGGAAGAGGGAGCAATCCCATTTTTAGCCCGAAAATGAGCGCGTGCTTCCATCGAACAAGGTTTGAAGACATTCGTGTCGATCGGGTTGGGAATAGCGGTAATCGGATAACTATTCAGCAGGCTGCTTGACTGTGCGACCGTTCCTAACCATTTGCTACAAGTTACAAAATGAATGTTGGGGGGAAATAATCGCTGTTTGCGTACCCAGATACGATTTGACAAATCGTGTGTGCCAGGTTTTTTTAAAAACGGGCAATGCCCACACTGTTGTTTAAAGTGGTCACAACCACGACTATAGTGACAGCCGCCGGTAAATGCCCACATATCGTGCAAGGTCCAGACGATTGGCTTGCCCAGTGTTGCCAATTGCTGAATGCCTTCCAATGATAAAAGTCCCTGGTTGATCCAGTGTAAATGCAATACATCCGCCTGTTGTATAAAGGGGTGTCGGGATATATTTGTACCAAAATTGGCCAGCGAAAAAGAGAAACGTACCGATTTATCGTGCTCATACGGCACAAATGATAGCCGTTCTGCATAAAATGGCCATCGAAAGCCTGCATCTGCTGCGGTCAGCAAATTAACCGTATGTCCGGATTCCTGTAATGCGACTTGCAAGCGCCGGCAGGCGATTCCCGCGCCACCGCCGGTATAGGTGTTGATAAGACAAATGTTCATGCTTATAGGCAGCGTTCGTGCAACAAGGTGTAATTATGGCACTTCGCTTCTTTAGCGATCACGTGAAAGCCAACGTTGATCAGTGATTGCAGCGATGCCTCGATCCGCGCAATATATTTACGATCGAAATGATTGGCTGCTGATTCATCAAATTCGACGCACAAAATATCTACTTCAATTCGATCTGCCACAATAGACTCAATGACTTGATATTCAGCCCCTTCTATGTCAATTTTCAATAGATTCAGACGCGTATGGCCTAATTCTGCCATAACACTTTTCAAACTTCGAACCGGAACCTCAATGTATTGTTCGGTTTGTTGCAGATTGACCAGAGAATGCGAGACATTAGCAGTATTGGAAGGTGCAAAGAAACGGAGCGTGGTGTTTTCATTCCAGATACCGAGCGGATGGAAATGTATATACTGAACGATCAAGCGGGGATAAGTTGGATATATGCCGGTTGGGCTAGTGCTACAGGGAGTATCTTGCCCATGTGCTAAATTTCCACAGAGTGCCGTAACGTGGGCTACAGCTCGTGGCGTAGGGTCAAAAATATGCACTACACAACCATACGTATCCGCCACTGCCAGATCAAATGATACATCTTCTCCTGCTCCTACCAAATAACACACAGATTGGTTATGGAGGTGTTTTTCCGGCAAAATCCAACCGCCATACGGTGTGCCCAATCTTACCGTGGACACAGAAGACTCAATTTTAATATTCAATGGACGTTCAGTCCACTTGTAAAATTTCGTACGGACGCGTCGAAAAATAGTTTGCATCGAAAAATTGCTGTTATTTTGGCCCAAAACTACCAGTATTTTCAAAATATCTACAAATCAATCGCTTTTTGCAATGATTTGCCACACACCGGTTTTATTTTTAGTATTCAATCGTCCGGAACAGACTCGCTCGGTATTGGACCGCATTCGCGTTGTTCAACCGCCCCGTCTGTATATTCATTGTGATGGTCCCCGCACCGACCATCCCGACGATGCAGTAAAAGTAGCCCAAGTTCGTGCTATTTTGGAGCAAGAAATTGATTGGGCGTGTCGTGTGCAAACACTTTACCGGGATTCGAACTTTGGGCTCCGTGCTGGTGTTTTTGATGCACTGAACTGGTTTTTCATAGCAGAGCCACAGGGTATTATCCTGGAAGACGATTGTGTGCCAGATTTGTCACTATTTCCTTACTGTGAAACACTATTGGAACACTATGCTACGGACTCACAAATCATGCACATCGGATGCTCTAACCTTGCGGAATTTTTTTGTAAAGATCAGCATTCAAGTTATATTTTTTCCCGGTTTTCATTCGTTTGGGGCTGGGCTAGTTGGCGCCGTGCCTGGCAGCAAATGTCGCTCGAACTGGAAGGATTATCGGATTTTGAGCAGTCGAAAACAATTGAAAATTTGATCGACGATCCATTGGCTCAGGCTTATATGTTGGATAAATTTCAGGTAACCCAACGACATGAGAACAAGTCCTGGGCCTATTCATGGTTTTATAGTATTTTGAATAACAATGGCTTGTGCATTGTGCCGAAAGTTAATCTCGTGCAGAATGTCGGCGTGGGAATGGAGGATGCTACTAATACAACAGGACGGAATATAGAAGCGCGCAGAATGGCAAAGTCGCTGCAACTGCCGCTTGTACATCCCGATAAGCGGCAACCTGATATTTTTTTAGAACAACACTTTTTTTATACGTCGCAAAAGACCCGCTTTCGCCTTTGGCTATGGACCTGGCGCAAAAAACTCGGCTTATGAACTACATCGTTTACGACCTGGAAGCCACCTGCTGGGAAAACCCGCCACAGGGCTTCGTACAGGAAATTATTGAAATCGGCGCATTTAGATTGAATCATTTTGGAGAGGTACGCGGCAAATTTAGCCGTTTCGTACGCCCGGTTTTGCACCCGACCTTATCCCCGTTTTGTCGCCACCTTACCAGCATCACCCAGGAAGATGTCAATCGGGCTAAAAACTTCCCCGATGTGATCAGCGAATTTCAGGATTGGGCCAGATTAGAGGAAGAGGAGTACCGATTGTGTTCCTGGGGTGGTTTCGATCGTAAAATGTTTATCAATGATTGCACCTTGCATCGTCTTGATTCGGACTGGGCGGATGAATCCCATATTAATTTGAAGGAACAATACCGGTTGATGAAACGATTGCGCGGTGGTATCGGCCTGATGAAAGCCATTGAAAAAGAAAACCTGCTATTTACGGGTATTCACCACCGTGGCATTTCGGATGCCGAAAATCTGGTGAAGATTTTTTTGAAATATCTCGGAAACTGGAGTTTTTAGGTGTTCGCTACATAAATAAAAAAGGCTCCCGACTTGCGCCGGAAGCCTTTTTTAATATCATGAAAATCAATTAATTATCAATTGTTTTTCCCTTCTTCTTCGGTGTTTCTTCAACAGCAGGCGGCACCACCTCTAGGGCTACTACCAAACTGTCTTTTTCCTCGTTCAAAATCGCTGTCAACGCCGCACCTTCCCCGGGATTCTCATTGAGAATAAACTCGGCAAGCGGATCTTCCACGTATTTCTGAATCGCCCGGTGTAATGGACGAGCCCCAAATTGTGGATCATATCCTTTCTCTGCCACAAAATCCTTGGCTTCTTCGGTCAGGGTCAGCGTGAATTTCATGTTGTTCAGGCGTTTCATCAATCCTTCAAGCGCGTTGTCAATAATTTTGAAAATCTGCTCACGACCCAACGAATTGAACACCATCACGTCGTCAATCCGATTGAGGAACTCGGGGGAGAAGGTCTTTTTCAACGCATTCTGCACCACTAGTTTCGCATTGTCATCCGCAGCATCCAGACGGGCTTTAGTCGCAAAACCGACCCCCTGACCAAAATCTTTCAATTGACGCGCCCCAATATTGGAAGTCATAACAATCAAGGTGTTTTTGAAATCCACTTTGCGCCCCAGTCCGTCCGTCAATTGTCCATCGTCCAATACCTGCAAAAGAATGTTGTACACATCGGGGTGCGCTTTTTCAATCTCGTCGAGCAATACCACAGAGTAAGGTTTCCGGCGTACTTTCTCGGTCAATTGTCCACCTTCTTCATATCCCACATAGCCGGGAGGTGCGCCGATCAAACGACTTACCGTGAATTTTTCCATGTATTCTGACATGTCGATTCGGATCAGCGAATCCTCCGAATCAAACAGGTAACGCGCCAGGGCTCTGGCTAATTCCGTTTTACCTACCCCGGTTGGACCTAGGAAAATAAAGGAACCGACCGGTTTTTTCGGGTCTTTCAAACCGACCCGGTTGCGCTGAATGGCTTTCGAAATTTTGAGTACTGCTTCATCCTGACCGATCACCATTTTCTGGAGATCTTCCGCCATTTTGACGAGTTTCTTACTTTCACTTTGCCCTACTTTACGCACCGGAATACCGGTCATCATGGCGACTACTTCAGCGATATCGTCTTCTTCAACCGGGTACCGGCGGGTTTTGCTGTCCTCTTCCCATTCTACTTTGGAAAATTCCAGTTGGCGTACGAGTTTGCTTTCGCGATCGCGCAGATTCGCCGCATCTTCATATTTCTGATTTTTGACCGCCTGATTTTTTAACTCCTTGAGTTCTTCGATCTGCTTTTCAAATTCTTCAATATGTTTGGGCACCACGATATTCTTCAAGTGCACGCGTGCACCTACTTCATCTAACACGTCAATGGCTTTGTCCGGCAGGAAACGATCGGTGATATACCGGTCGCTCAAACGCACACAGGCATTGATCGCATCTTCTGAGTAGATCACATTGTGAAACTCTTCATACTTCGGCTGAATGTTGCGCAGGATATGGATGGTATCTTCCTGACTTGGCGGATTCACCAGCACTTTTTGGAAACGGCGGTCAAGCGCGCCATCTTTCTCAATGTACTGACGGTATTCGTCCAGGGTAGAAGCGCCGATACATTGGAGTTCGCCGCGGGCCAGGGCTGGTTTGAAGATGTTGGAAGCATCCAGCGAACCAGTTGCGCCACCAGCGCCTACCATGGTGTGTATTTCGTCGATGAACAAAATAACGTCGCGGGTTTTTTCCAACTCGTTCATGATAGCCTTGATACGCTCCTCGAACTGACCGCGATACTTCGTGCCAGCCACCAGCGCGGCCAAATCCAGCATGACAATCCGTTTGTTGAACAGCGTACGGCTTACTTTTTTCTGCATGATGCGCAGCGCCAGACCTTCCACGATGGCGGTTTTACCCACCCCTGGTTCGCCAATAAGAATTGGATTGTTCTTTTTACGGCGACTGAGAATCTGACTGACGCGCTCAATTTCGGTTTCACGACCGATGATCGGATCCAGTTTGCCTTCTTCCGCTAGTTTGGTAATGTCGCGACCGAAGTTGTCAAGTACCGGGGTACGGCTTTTTTGTTGTCCTTTTTGAGCGCCACCAGCGCGGTAATTGCGATCTTCTTCGTCATATTCCTCGTTAGAGCCTTCGCTCGGGGCTTGATTGAAGAGACCTGGATGTGCGAGATCCTGTTCAGAACGCACATATTCGAGTTCCTTTTTAAAACTTTCGTAATCCACGTCAAGTTCGTTTAAAAGTTTAGTGGCAATGGTATCGGGATGTTTCAGCAGGGAAAGCATGAGGTGTTCGGGGAAAATCTCCTCGTTTTTCATCATTTTTGCTTCCACAAAAGTCACTTTTAGCACACGCTGAACCTGGGTCGTAACCGGATATTCGCCGACGTATAGATTATCGGCTGGCGGGTACGCGCTTTGGCGGGGTATGTTGCGTTCAAGGGTCTTTTTGAGTTCTGGAACATCGACCAGCAGCGCATCCAGCACCCGTACAGGCAGGCTGTCGCGTTCGGTGATAATGCCTAGCAGGAGGTGTTCTGCGCCAATATAATCATGTCCCAGACGGCGGGCTTCCTGCCCGCTTTGGTTGATAATTTGCTTGACGACCGGGGAAAATTTCTTATTCATCGTTAAAAAAGTGCCAGAGTGATGACTAAAAATAAGGAGGTTATTGCAGTAGAACGTCTACGTGTGCAGAATGGTTTTTTGTCGGGACAATTTTAGTATAAAATCACGATACCGTTCTACTCTTTTATCCAACCTTAACAATATTTCTCGAATTCGGTTCCAAAACGACTTTCAGTAACTGAAGAAGGTCTCTTTAAAACGAACAGATATTCGATCTGTGGAAAAATAGTGCCATGTATTTTGGTTACTGTCGGACTGACAGGTTAATGGTATCGCAAAATCCTTTTAAAAATAGTAACGAAAACAATTGCGCATTGGTTACATTTGTCCCGCTCTAAAGCATTTTTTCACGAAAAATTTTTACTAAGCACTGAAAATCAGGCTTTTATGAAATACAAAATAGATAAACAGGTGCAATACGCCCTGCTCACTTTGGAGGAAGATAACCTCAATTCAACCATTGCACCCACTTTAAAGACTGATTTGATTCTTTTAAGTCAGGAAGGTGTGCGCAATTTGATCCTCGATTTAACGAATGTCAAATTTGTTGATTCCAGTGGATTAAGTGCCATTCTGACAGGTCACCGCCTTTGGAAAGACAGTGGATCATTTGTACTTGCCGGACAATTGCACCCGATGGTCACCAAGTTGATTGAAATTTCACAACTCGACACAATCCTCAATCTGGTTCCAACCATTAGCGAAGCCGTTGACTACGTGCTGATGGAGGAGGTTGAACGTGAATTGCAAGGCGGGGAAGAATAATCCTTTGCTAAAAAACAATGCTGTAAATAATAACGTCCCGCCGGCAACTGCCAGCGGGACGTTATTATTTAGGTTACACCTATATTATTGATAAGTCACCATCTGACCCGCGCCTGTACTTTCCAGAACATTTCTTTACCACTGGTGCCTGTTGTGGTCACTGCCCGGCGTTGATTGGTTTGTTCCACCCGGGTCTCCAGCCGCAGCCATTTATTCACGCGCCAGGTGAGATTGAGGTAGTAGCGCGACCCGCGACCCGCGAATCCAGGAATGGAAATCGCCGAAAAAAGATCATTTTCGTACGCAAATACCCGCGTATCAAAATTGTCAGTGTCGAAAAGCGCATATCGCACGGTTCCTGAAACCGGAAAACCCAGCGGTTTGACCACCATTTCCTGGTACATGATAAAACCATTGGTGCGGGCTAATTTTTCCACCTGAAAAGTGGTCCATTCTACCCGACTGCGCAGCTCTACCGCACGGTTTATTTTATTGATCAGATGCAATCGGAAGCGGTCGCGACGGTTTTCCAGCAAGCCGAAATAACCCTCTACGTCACTGTTGCGCTCTTTTACTTCGGACTGCCAAAGGGCATACATCGAGAAGTTGCGGCTTTTCGTCCATACCGCCCGCGCCAGGAATTCGCGGCCACGCGAAGGCGCATCTACGCCAAAGCGCAACCAGGGATGACGCCATACATCCGCGTACACATTTATTTGTACCCTTCTGATGAAACGAATGTCCGCGCCGAGGTATGTTCCGACTTCATTGGACGCGCCCGAGACTTCCGCGAACGGGGCAGCGTAGACGGATTGATAATCGCGCGGCAGCGAACGATGCAGCGCAGACAAGGTAACGTGCTGATCGGGCGACAGTAGCAGGCCGTTGACCGATGCAATAGCGCCATTATCGCTACGCGCTGTTTCACCGAAGAAAAACCAGTTGCGGCGGCGGAAATTGTAATCCACGCTGGCACCGTTCAGCGCCTGACCCTGAAAAGCGAACTGACGGTACGGGGCAAAAGTAGGCGTTAGAGGTTTATCGTATTGTAAATGCAGCCCGTTGGCCGTGATTTGCCCGGTGCGCCAGGAATAAGTAACCGAAAGCGCGGCCGCTTGTTCGCGCAGCGACTTTTCGTCGGCGATTTCGGAAGGCAACCGGTGATAACCGGAGGTTTGCAGGGCGGAAAAAGCGATTTCCGGCGCTTCCAGATCGGTTGAATCCGCAATGAGGATATTGCCGTCGCGCAGGCGGTTGGAGTACAATGCGGTAACTTCCCAGTGCCGCCCGACCCCGATGGTGGCCGCAGCGCCCCGGAAAAAGAAGGTTTCACCAAAAGCACGGTAGGCGTTGAGTTTGCGTCCACCGCGGGTTATGGAAGAGGTTTCGGCTGATTTACCCGGCGAGAAGCCGGTCTGTAATAAAAGTCCTTGCCCAAAACGCACCGAGTAGTCGCCCAGCGCTACCGTCCGTACGTTTTCATTCAAATTTTGGACAAATATATGGGCGCTGTAAAAGTCAAATCCCTGCTTATTGCTTCCGCTGAAAAAACCTTCCCCGGCATCGTTTTCTGCGGTAAAACCCATCCGCAACCGGTTGTCGAAACTATGGCGGTAGCGCAGGGCATACGAATTAGGCGTACCTTCTGCGTTGCCGACATAGTTGGCGGGCACCGGATGCCCCCAGCGCAGTAGCAATTCATTCTCACCCTCGGTAAAGCCTTTAAATATACTGGTGTTGCGGGTATCAAGGCTTGAATTCACCTGTGCAAACTGGAGTACTTTGCGAATATCCGATACCTGCCAACCGGGGATCGACTGTAATTCATAGTTGTTTAATAAACGTCCGAATTTAGTACGGTACGTGAGCAGATTTTCTATTTGTAAATCGTTGAGCAACCCGCCCAGACTGGCCAGATCTTCTCGCGTGGCCTGGTTCAGGTTGAGTGGATGCGTGCGCAGATTTTCCAGGTATTCCAGTAACTGCTGCGCGTCGGACTCGGTCGCCTGTTCATTATCGCGGAAGAAATTTTCAAGCAATTCCGCCATAGCAGGGTCCTCGGTTTGGGCAAAGACAGGGACGGTGAGGGCAAATAGCAGTAGAATAAATAAAAATTGTTTAAACATTGGGCAAAGGCACGACTTTTTTGCAACAATGATAGGAGATTTTCTCCGTTATGTGTGCCGCGCGGCCTATTTTTGCGCGTCAATTTTTTTTAACCAAAATAAATACTTTTTACACATGAAAAAAATGTTCATGGGAATCCTCGCCGGAGCAGCAATGATGCTGACAATGGCTTCTTGTGGTGAAAAACTGCTTACTGATGCAGAAGTGCAGCAAGAAATTGCCAAAGGTGTCGAAGCAGGCAAACCTGCTATCGAAGCGGAAGTAAATGCTGCCTGCGAGTCAACGTTCCAGGCTCGTGTTGATTCCAAAGTTGCTGAACTGCAAATGGCTGCCGAGGCTGCCATGCCGCAAGAGGCACCAATGAAAAAATAGTGATAATGCCATTGCCTTTACCCTACACATTGTCACCTCTATTTAGAAGTGCAATCAAAACATTCATCAAGCAAAATCTTTAAGAAATGAATAAGAAAATTCTCATTGCTGCCTCCCTTGCAGTAGTCAGTTTTATGACCCTGACCGCTTTTAAAACCCGCGAACAACAACAGGCGGAAATTACGCAGGCGGTGACTATGCAGCTGGAAGCCTACCGCACCCAACTTACCGAGGCTTGCGATACCCGCGTTACTTCGGAAGCACAATCAAAATATGACATGATGGTAGCCGAGGCGGAAGCAGCTGCAACCAAGCCGGGCGCGACACCTATGAAAAAGCCAGGTAAAGGCACTGCAAAAGGTCCACGCGTAGAGCCGTTGCCACAACCAACCAAAACGGATCCACAAAAAGACCGTGGCGGTGCCATTAAACCAGGTGATGCTGAGCAGCAAAAGGAACGCGGCGGTGCAGTTAAACCAGGCGATGCTGAATCGCAGAAAAAACGCGGCGGTGCAGTTAAGCAAGGCGGCGGGAACTAATTGCCGATAGCATATCCATAAAAAAATGGCTGACCGAGTTAACTCGGCCAGCCATTTTTTATGCAGTGAAGTATACTAAATTACTTCGTGTAATTAAAGGTGCAATCGTCGAATGTACCATCAGAATACGTTACACGGTAAGAACCAGTAATCGCACTGCCAGAGATTTTCGCAGTACCTAAGAACTTGCGACCAGCTGGATCGGTATCGTCGATGTTCAAAACATCTGCTGTAGTTGAACTGGTGTTTTCGCGTTTGATAGTTGCTTTGGTTACCGAATCAAAACCAGCAAAGTTAGCGATCGTAACAGTTGATTCGCTGGTACGGGTAACAACAGCCGCTTTGGTCAAATTAAAAGTAGTGCCGGCGCAAACATCGCTGCCAAAGTAAGAACCAACAAATTTAGCAGCCCACTCGGCATTACAATCAGATCCTTCGAATCCTTCATTGCAAACGCAAGCGCCTTCAAAGCAGGTACCATTGGTGCCGCATTCTACATCTTTGCAAGGATCATCAGTGCCGCAGGCAGGTGCAAACATAATCAGGGCGCTCAATAGCAGCGCAGGAAGGAGGAACAACTTTTTACTCATGTTTCGGAAATTTTTGTGTAAAGTGATTATTATGAATTGAAAGGTTACAAAACGCCGCAAATATAGGGAAAAGGTTCGCAGTATTTTGATTGTTGGCAATCTTTAAGGTTTTGTTTTCATTATTCGTTTACCAGCAGCAAGGCAGAAATGTGATTCGTCGCATTGCTCAACCGGGTTAGATATACGCCCGATGCGGCATTTTCCGGCAAAAAAACGCTTTTTCGCGATTGTAATGCCTGGAAAAGTTCACTTTTTAACACGCGCCCCACATCATCTAGAATTTCAAACTTCATTTCCGTGCCAATGAATTGTTCAGGTAGAATTAGTTCCAAAGTGCCGCCACTTCGGACCGGATTGGGGAAAATTTGCAGATTTTGGGGTGAAATATCCACAGTTGAATTTGTATAAGACACAATAAAGCAGGTGTCGAACGTACAATTGTTATTTTCGCTGACGGTTACGCAGTAGGTGCCTGGCAGCAAGTTGCTGATCAATGAACTGGTCTGACCAGTGTTCCACTGAATCGACACGGGTGCGTCGCCTCCAGTGATCGTCAGGTCAATAGAACCATTCGCCGCATTGCTGGAGGTGGCATTCAGCACAGCAGCAGTGGCCGCAAAGGGAATAATATAAAAACCGGAATTAACGATACAGCCATTGGCATCGGTTAATTCAAATTCGTGGTAGCCCGCTGTAGCCGTAAATGGATTGACGGCAATGCTGACATTGTCAACCCGCACAGCGTATGGTCCAGCGCCTCCAGTCGCCCCATACTTGATTTCATGCAAGCCGTTGCATAAGTCTTTATCGGCTACTACCTGGATCGTTGGCGAGGTGCCAACCACCACAAACAAATTTGGGGTTGCTTGTGTACTACAGCCATACTGATCGGTCACCAGCAGCATCGGTAGACTGCCGTCAGCCAGCAACACAGCAGTACAAATCGCCGCTGTTGAGATGACCTGTCCATTGAGCGTCCATCGATATATGGCCCCTTGTGCGTTGGTGGTGGCATAGAAAGTAACTGAATCGGGAAAAATATTCCCGCAATTCAACGTTGCCACGCCGCCATAACTTGCAGTTGGCGATTGCAAATGTTCCGCTGAAAGAATATTCTGCGTGGCCACACACGTTATATTTCCTGCGGTATAAGTGGCGGTCACCCTGTAAGTGCCGCCGGCAGTCGCCAATAAACACGGTTGCGTCACCACCGCCCCCCCATCTTTGGACCAGGAATACGTGACATCCGGCGCAACCGTTGCGCATAAATTGAGACTCGGCTGATTACAAGTCAATAAAATGTTGGTTGGAAGATTCGCCAGCGCAGCGCCCGGATCGATTACTTGCAGGGTAAGGTATATAATGGTGTCGCAGCCGCTTTGGCTGGGTTGCCTAGCGGTATATGTTCCCGGCTGACTGAAAGATTGGTTGCCGATTTCGTACGAACTGCCCGCACAGATAGTTGCCGTAACATTTTTGGTAATTGCCACCGGCTCATTTACCAGCATGGTACTGCTTTGGGTATAACCGTTTACGCCGCTTACCGTAACCGTATAAGTGCCGGCAGCGATATTGTAGATGGAATAAAAGTTTCCACCCACGGAAGACCAGGTGTAGAACAGGTTATTTTGATTGCCATATACGGTCACGCCGGCTACACCCGTGCTATCGCCGTAACAGGTCAAATCCTGCACATGCGTATTCACGACCGTGAAAGGGCCGGCATTAGCACCCCCATACGTGAAGGTGAGGTGATAATTTAGGCCACCATTATTTTGCGCCAGGGTCGTTTCCGGAATAAAATCATCGCCTAATGTATCGATCTGCGCCAAAAAGTACACTTCCAGCACGTACTTTGTCCCGACGGTCAATCCCGTAACTAAATTGATATTGGAATTGGCACTGCGGTACCGGGTAGTGTATGGACCGACCAGTGTGTTGTAATCTTCCTGTAATTGCAAATCAAACCACGCAGCGCCGGGTTGCCCCTGCTCATGAATGCGATAGCGCAAGGATACGCCGGTAACGTTGTTAAAGCAACTCTCCCAGTTGATCGAATTGCCGCCGGCTAAGTTCAATGATTGGATGGTGCCGAGTTGCAGACCGTTAAAATAAGGGCCGGACGGACATTCGGCAATCTTAAAACTGTCCAGTGAATTGTTGATCCGGAGTTTGATCTGGGTGGAGCAATCGCCGACGAAGCCATATCCACAGGCTTGGGCTTTGAAGGAGCAAATGAAAAGGAAGGCGATTGTGAACAGGCAGAAAGAGTAGATTAAGCGCATGCGTCGGTATTTGAATTTTTGCAGGAAACAAAGGTAAGGAATAAAAATCATGCCTGATTTCCATAAAACAGCCGTACAATATGTACGAAACAGGCATAAAAGCGGTTTTTAGGCCGGTAAGACAGGTAGTTATAGTAGCCAGAATAATAAATATGAAATAATTGTAAAAAAGGTTTGGATAAGTGAAAGGAGTATCTGTATCTTTGCGGTTCAAATATCGCGGGGTGGAGCAGTTGGTAGCTCGTCGGGCTCATAACCCGAAGGTCATCGGTTCAAGTCCGGTCCCCGCTACGAAGAAAAAACCTTGTACTTGTGTACAGGGTTTTTTTATTTTATACTGTCCTGGCCAAGGGTGCTGGAATTGGCACAATTCTTTGCATATCCAAAAATGCCCCATAACCCTTGGTTATGGGGCATTTTTGATTGATTAACAAACATGGCTCTGCTGAACCGGCTACACCCTACAATCGATAATATAAGCGTAATCAAATATGCCTGATGCTTATGGCGCTGGCTACTTTTTTACGGTAAAGACTGGTGCTCAACCAATGACAGATTGTCAAAGGATTCAGCAAGGTCTGCAAAATACGCTTGCGCACAGTAAGTCTGCTCACGATTACTATTTATCGCTTTCACAGCACATGCAGGTATATTACGAAACGGATTCGGCTGCGCATCGCCATATTTCATTTATCCGCCTTACTTTCGCCCCTAAAACACCGCCTTGTCCGCCTTTTCGCCGCAAAAATTGTTCGTTTACTTGCAGCATCGCTTACTGGCGATCTGGCGTTGGGTAGCAGACTTTTGCAGAAAAAGACCTAGAACAGCCCTTTTTGTCGGCTTTTTAGGGTCGTTGTGGCTTTTTTGCCTGCCCCGACCGCTTTTTGACGAGCCGTTTTCTCCGGTACTGGAAGATCGCAATGGCGCTTTACTGGGCGCGCGCATCGCTACCGACGGACAATGGCGATTCCCGGAATCCGATTCCATTCCTGAAAAATACGCCGCCTGTGTCATCGCTTTTGAAGACAAGCGTTTTCGTTGGCACCCCGGAGTAGACCCGATCAGTCTGGTGCGTTCGCTGTGGCTGAACATCTCCCGCGGTCGCGTGGTAAGCGGCGGCAGCACGCTGACGATGCAGGTGATCCGTATGGCGCGCGGCAATCCATCGCGCACTATCTGGGAAAAAATGGTGGAAGTGTGGATGGCCACGCGACTTGAACTCACGCGTTCTAAAAATACGATTCTGAGTTTATACGCCGCCCACGCCCCTTTCGGCGGCAATGTCGTCGGACTGGAAGCGGCCTCCTGGCGGTATTACGGCAAACGCCCGGCGCTGCTGACTTGGGCCGAAGCGGCTACATTGGCGGTGTTGCCGAATAGTCCGGCGCTTATACACCCCGGCCGCAACCGCAGTGCGTTGCTGACTAAACGCAATCATTTGCTGGACCGGCTGCGCGATGACGGACAATTATCGGCTTCCGAATGTGAACTGGCGCAACAGGAGCCCTTGCCGGAACAACCCCTGCCCTTGCCACAATCGGCACCGTATCTTTTGGATAGATTGACGGGTCAAACCGCTGCTACGAATCGTTTTCACACCACGATCGACCAGAATCTGCAACAGCGTGTTGTTGAAATCCTGAACCGGCGTCAGCAGATTTATCGCGGCAACGATATTCATAACCTCGCCGCCGTGGTGCTGGATGTACAAACCGGTGAAGTATTGGCCTACGTCGGCAATGTGGCCGGTGCTGGAAAGGAACATGGCGAATCGGTGGATGTGATCGCTGCGCCGCGCAGTACGGGTAGTATTTTGAAACCGTATTTATACGCCAGCGCACTTGAAAGTGGCGATATTTTGCCGGCAAGTTTGCTGCACGATGTGCCCACGCAACTAGGTCAGTACAAACCCGAAAATTTCTATGAATCCTACGACGGTGCAGTCCCGGCCAAACGGGCGCTGATCCGCTCGCTCAATGTGCCGTTTGTATTGTTACTGCAACAATATGGCCTGGAGAAATTTCACTTCAACTTACAGCGCCTCGGGCTGAGCACGATCAATAAACCGCCGGGGCACTATGGGCTTTCGCTTATCCTGGGTGGCGCAGAAGCCAATCTACTCGATATAACCAATACGTACGCCTGTATGGCGCGCGAATTGGGCAGTTTTTACGATCGCAACGGCCGGTATGCGGCTGATGATTTTCGTTTTCCCACATTTTTGCAGGGCAAACGCGCAGCGCCCAGACTGTCCAAAGAACCCAGGATTTTAAGCGCGGCGGCTATCTGGTGCACCTTTGAAGCAATGCGCCAGGTGGAACGGCCCAACAGCGCCGGCGAATGGGAACTGTTTCAGGCCAACCGCCGCATCGCCTGGAAAACGGGGACGAGTTTTGGTTTCCGGGATGCCTGGGCTGCCGGCGTTACGCCGCGTTATGCCGTGGGTGTATGGGTGGGCAATGCCGATGGTGAAGGGCGTCCGGGCCTGGTCGGCGTCGAAATGGCAGCACCGGTTTTATTCGAAATTTTTGAGCAGTTACCCGGTGGCAATACCTGGTTCGATCCGCCGTACGACGACATGGCGCAGGTGCCGGTGTGCCGGCAAAGTGGCTTTCGGGCGGGCGAATATTGCGACGCAGACACCCTGTGGATTCCTAAAAGTGGTTTGAAATCCGTCGTGTGTCCGTACCACCAGTTGCTGCACCTGGACGCAACCGGACAATGGCAAGTCAACAGTGACTGCGAATCGCCGACGCTGATGCAGCACCAGCCCTGGTTTGTCTTGCCGCCGATCGAGGAGTTTTATTTTAAAAACAAAAACCCTTCCTACGTGTCGCCGCCGCCTTTTCGAGCCGATTGTGTGGGGTCGATTACGGCGCAAAACCATGCGCCGATGCAACTTATTTATCCGAAACAGCCGACGCGCATCTATGTGCCGGTCGATCTGGATGGGAAACTCAGCAGTACGATTTTTCAGGTGGCGCACCGTTCCAGCGATATTGAGATTTACTGGCACCTGGATGGCGTGTACCTGGGCAGTACCAAGACTTTTCATCAGATGGCGTTGCAACCCTCTGTCGGTGAACACACGCTAACCTTGGTCGATAAAGACGGATTCCGCCTGGAACAGCACTTTGAAATAATTGGAAAATCAACCAAATAATGACCATTTTACGCGTAAAAAACGCAGAATTGTCCTTGCTTCGCGATTTAGCCGAGCGCACTTTCCGCGATACGTATGAGTCGCGCAACGATCCGAATGCCTTTAACGCGTATTGTGACTGGGCGTTTACGCTGGATTATGTGCGTGCGGAACTCGAACATCCGTATTCCGAATTTTACTTTATCCGGGAAGATCAGCAGTTAATTGCCTATTTAAAATTCAATTTTGACCAACATCCCCCCGAGATTGGCAGTCAGAATACCATGCAGTTGCAGCGTATTTACATCGAAACTGTTTTTCAGGGCAAAGGGGTGGGTCCACAACTTATCCAGTTCGCCGAGCAACGCGCCAAAACGGCCGGCGTGGAATGGCTCTGGTTGAGTGTATGGCAAAAAGCCCCACCAACTGTGGCGTTTTATGAAAAATGCGGTTTTGAAATTTTTGGCGTGGAAATATTCCCGTTGGGGGACGACCCACAGCCGGACTGGTTGATGCGTAAAAAAATATCCGCGTGAGATGAGATCCCGGTTCTTTTTCGCCTTGCATTTGGCGGTGACGTTGCTGGCGTGGGTAGCGCCCCTTCTGTTGTCGTGGAAAATACTGGTGCCCATCTACGCACTTGTGTTATTACAATTTGCGGTATTCAAACGCTGTCTGATGAACGAGCAGCACGGTTTGCCCGAACAGGACGACCGCATTTTCTACACCGATCTATTGGAAAAAATTGGTTTCCAACCCAATCGCCAGATCGTAAAAACGGTCGTCCGGCGCTACCTGTATCCGCTACTGGCCATCGGTGCAATTATATGGCAAGTGTTGTTGGCACACCCGCCGCTGCTTATGTAGAAATAGTCTGAATTTGAGATTGGCCCAATCGTATTGTGGTGTAAAAATATTATAATCAATTCTTAATCAGTCTATTGCAAAAATTCCATTTTACAACTTTGCTAACGTCCTGTTATTTCAAGATACTTTGCTAAAAAGTATGTCAATATTTCTTTTCGAAAAATGCACCTTTGCAGCGTCGATTTAAGCGAATAATTGCTGGCAATCCACGTCCTGTAATTCCTTAAAAAGCCGGAAAAATGAAATAAACCGTATTTTTATTACTTTTTATTGCTTTAAACTACTTTCACTGCACGCACATGAAATACGATGCAATTGTCGTCGGCTCCGGGATATCCGGTGGCTGGGCGGCCAAAGAACTCACCGAAAAGGGCCTGAAAACTCTTTTGCTGGAGCGAGGCAAAGACATTAAACACGTCACTGATTACCCATCGGCCACTAAAAAAGTCTGGGAATTTCCGCACCGCGGCCGCATTACCAACGAGATGAAGTTGTCGCACCCGGTGCAGAAGCGCGACTATCCGTACAGTGAATTTACGCCGGATTGGTGGGTGAACGACCTGGATTGCCCGTACACCGAAGTCAAGCGTTTTGACTGGTATCGCGGTTTTCACGTGGGTGGCAAATCGCTGATGTGGGGCCGGCAGAGTTATCGCTGGAGCCCGATGGATTTTGAGTCGAATAGCAAGGATGGATTTGGGGTCGACTGGCCAGTCCGTTACGATGAATTAGCACCCTGGTACGATTATGTGGAAACCTTTGCCGGGATCAGTGGCTCGCTCGACGGACTTCCGCAACTGCCCGACGGTAAGTTTTTGCCGCCGATGAACCTGAATATCGTTGAAAAAGACGTGGCAGCGCGCATCCGCGCCAAGTATGAAAACCGCCACATGATCATTGGCCGCACCGCCAATCTCACCGAGCCGCACAACGGTCGCGGTTCCTGCCAATATCGCAATCTGTGCTCGCGCGGCTGTCCGTTCGGCGCGTATTTCAGTACCCAATCGGCCACGATGCCAGCCGCCGTGGCTACCGGCAATCTGACGCTGCGTCCTTTGTCCATTGTCAATCAGATTTTATACGATAAAAACACTAAAAAAGCCAAGGGCGTCCTGGTGATCGACTCCGATACGATGGAAACCGTCGAGTACGAAGCCAAAGTGATTTTTGTCTGCGGTTCTACGTTGGGATCGACGCAACTGTTGCTCAATTCCATTGAAATGGGTGGCTTGCCGGACGGTCTGGGCAACTCCTCCGGCGAACTCGGCCATAATCTTATGGACCACCACTTCCGTTGTGGTGCATCCGGCGATGCGGAAGGCTACGAGGATAAAACCGTGTATGGTCGTCGTGCCAACGGTATTTACATCCCGCGTTACCGCAACTTTTTTGGCGACAAACGCGATTATGTGCGTGGGTTCGGTTATCAGGGTGGGGCGAGCCGCGAAGGCTGGAGCCGCGACGTGGCTGAAATGAACATTGGTGTCGATTTGAAAAACGCGCTGGTCGAGCCGGGTGATTGGACCATCGGTCTGGGCGGTTTTGGTGAAACGTTGCCGTACCACGACAACAAGGTGACAATCGACAAAACCAAAAAAGACAAATGGGGCCAATATGTGCTGGCAATCGACTGCGAACTGAAAGAAAACGAGTTCAAAATGCGGAAGGACATGATCAATGACGCCGCCGAAATGCTGGAAGCATCGGGCATCAAGAACATTCGCACCTACGACAACGGCTCCTTCCCGGGCATGGCGATCCACGAAATGGGTACCGCGCGCATGGGTAAAGACCCGAAAACCTCGGTCCTCAACCGCTGGAATCAAATGCACGATGTACCAAACGTATTCGTGACCGACGGTTCCTGCATGACTTCTGCCGCCTGTCAAAACCCGTCGTTGACTTACATGGCCCTGACTGCCCGCGCGGTAGACTATGCCGTAGCGGAAATGAAAAAAGGCAACCTGTAACCGTTCATCCAAATCCATCCAATACTATGAATCGTCGCGAATTATTACAACGTACCGCCATCGTCATTGGCGGCAGCCTGCTCGGGGCTGATAGCCTGCTGGCCAACAATGTCGACTGGGATAACCTTACCTTCAAAGGCAACAAGGCCATCGGCATTTTCAGCAAATCGGACGTCAATCTATTGAATCTGATTGCCGATACCATTATTCCGGATACCGACACACCCGGTGCCAAAGCGGCCAAAACCGGCCAGTTTATCGCCACGATCGTCTCAGATTGTTACGAGCCGAAGGACCAGCAAAACTTTGTCCAGGGACTGGCGAATCTGCAAATTGCCTCGGAAAAAAAGTCCGGCAAGTCGTTTCAGAAAAGCAATGCTACCCAGCGTCACGACCTGTTGGTTGCCTTGGACGCCGAACAAAAAGCCTACGCAAAAGTGAAAAAGAAAGAAGATCCGCACCACTATTTCCGGGTAGTGAAAGACCTCTCCATGTGGGGTTATTTTACCTCGGAAATCGGCGCTACGCAAGCCCTCCGTTTTGTGGAATATCCCGGTCGTTATGAAACGATCGATTACCATAAGGGAGACCGGGGCTGGGGCGGATATTAGGGGCGTGAAAAGTAAATAGTGAAAAATATTTTAGGGTGTTCCGGCTGTGGTTGGGATGCCCTTTTTATTGGTCTGAATAGATCGTCGCCACTCCCACCCCAAGAACGCCCACAACACCCCGTATTCTACCACCATAAACGCCCAGTTGTCCAGCCAGTGCCCAGTTATGTAATGGCTGTAAGACAAGGCGATCAGTCCCGACCAGAGCACCGAAAAGCGCCACCGGGTCAATATTCCGAGCGCCAGCGGTACGGTGGCGTACCAGGGATGTACGGTAGCCGCGAACGTGAGTTGCAAAAAACTGGCGAGCAACATGCCGTCCAGTAAGGTCAGGCCGCCCGGGTGGGAACGGTGCAGTGGCCGGGTTTTCCAGGCCAGGATGCCTACGCCGATAAAGGTACTGATGCCCAGCAAAGGTCCGACTAATTGGCTTTTTTCGAAAGAGCCATACTGCATAGCCATTTTCCAGAGCAGGTAAAAAACACTGCCATTAAACTGGAACAACTGAAAATACAGATCCAGACTGGTAGACATGTTTGCCAGGACCTGTCGATCGAGCAGCGGTATAAAAAGCAGCAGGCTGGTCAGGCCAAAGACAATCTGGAAAGTCAAACCTTTGCGCCAGCCCAACCAGCGCCACACAATCGGCAAAAAGAGTAAGGGGATCAACTTTGCCGCCGCCGCCAGTGCCCACCAGATGGCCGCCGACCTGATTTTTTGCTGTTGTAAGGCCCGGATGCCGGCCATCAGCCCAAAAATCATCACACCTTCAAAATGGCAGTTGCCGACAATTTCTATACATGCCAACGGATTGAGGGCGTATAATACGCTCAACAGTCGCGGATCGCGCGGGTTGAAAAGAGCGGGTTGTGGGTCGGTATGGATGGGTTGGTCATTGGTTTTAAATAACCCGGACCACCGCGCCAACAGGCTGATGGTACCGATTTCAGCCGCCAGCAAAAAGATTTTTAATACCAGCGTACCACCCCATAGACTGGTCGGACATATCCTGGCGGCCACCCAGAAAATCGCCTGACAAATCGGCGGGTACACGGTGAAGTAGTTCGGTGAATTGAGTTTTGCGAATAACTCCGGCGTAATTCCCTGGGCAACTATATGATTATCAATGAAATAAACCGGTGGGTGCGCAAAAGGGTGGATGCCGGCAGCCGTGAGGCGGCCATCCCAGAGAAAGCGGTAAAAATCGTCGGACAGGTTAGGAACGCTGAAGAGCAAAGCGAATCGCAGGGCGATACCAAGCGCCGTATACCAGCGCAATGCAGCGATTGTATAATTCTTTTTAAAAAATACCAGCCAGCCGTACAGCGCAAATAAACTGCCATAGGCAATTATGAAAACCTGGAAATTTTCCCGCTGGGCACCGTAGCCTAAAAAAATCGTCAGTACGGCCAACGCGGTACTGACGATGATGGTTTGCGGAATATTAGTTTGGCCAGACATGGCACAAAGGTAGGGCAGTGGCTAGCGTTTTACGCGGCGGTCGAAGACAAACTTGTGGTAGGCTCCGTTGACGGACAATTCGACCAGTAATTTATCTAAAAAAGCCTGCTTTCCCCGGATTTTGATACTGCCTTGCAGCACTTCGCCGGGATAAATGGTCTGGCGGCGCACGAGCCCGTCCTTGGGGGCGATATAGTTGACCGGGCAATTGATGATGATCGGCGGGGTGATCGAGGACGACCATAATGCCCAGTTGTTGTCGTAATAGGAATAATCGCCGGGGTGACTGTGGTTGTCAGTATTATTGGCAATAATAGCGGCGGTAGTGATGGTTGCCGCGATGACGACCGCGCCGATGGCGATGCGCTGGTTGCGTTTGATGCGGCGGTATTCATCGGCTTCAAAAACGCGAAACCGGGCTTTTTTGCCAGTTGCATCAAAACCGGTCAGCAGCAGATTTTCCGGAATAAAGGTAAAGGCCGAATCGCTGTTGTTTTGCAAGTACACCCGCAAGTTCATATTGGAATTGCCTTCCGAGGAGAGATCGACGTACACATCCGCGCCATTGTATTCGGAGCGGATAGCAGTCGGTGCGCCGTGCTCGTAGGTGATTTCTACATTACTGGGTTGCGTTTCAGCGGGTAAGTACAGGTAGGAATTACAGGAGCAGCACAGCACTGCGACAAGGCTGGAAAGTAGGATTGCTTTCATGTTATAATTGGTTGAAGACGAAACAAAAATTGTGGTGTAAACACACTTGACAGGTCAAATGTAATAGCCTGATAATGAGCAAGTCAAGCTGTGTTTTATGTTTTAACGCGGTTTTAACGATTGGGCGAAGATGCTTAACATTTGGCGGTTAAATTTAACGGTCTGTCTGTTTTTATAACAATAAACATGCATGGACTTTTGTAACGACTCGAATGTTAAATCTTCATTACGTCACACCGGGATCGTGGTTTTTGTTTTTGAATAACCTATCTTTGGTGCATACATACAGGCAATGTCCGCTCCTCACGATAAAATAATTTTTTAATCTAAATTTATCTTCCAATGTTCAATGTGCAATGTCCAATGTCCAATGCTAGGCTATTTACTGGCTACCTTCTCCTGAATTCTTTTTGGCTATTCATGCTTCTGGGGACTTTATTTGGTGCGGAAAAAGTCGCTGCACAAACAATACCATCCTGCTCTCCCTGGGTCATCGAAGTAACCCCCGCGCCAGTTACTACCCAAATAGCCTGCGGTGCAGACGGCACTCCCTGCAATATACTGTATTATTACGTGTATTTGTACAGTGGGAGTAATACTACGGTCGATTTTGATTTTTATTCCATTGATATTCTAGGCAGTTTAGCAGTATCTATATCCAGTGGAGCTGGCACGCAACGACGTATATCCCATCTTGACAAGGCACAAACACTTTTGTGTTCGCCTTCTGATATTAATAGTGGTCCAGCCAATACACCAACTATGAGTGTAGATGAGATTAATAATTCATTTGGCTATCATCTACAAAATATTGGTACCGGAGGAGAAGAACTTATCACCTGGCAAGTAACTACCGGCCGAAGACTACTGTTCATTCTGGCAGTTAATGCTTTCCCAGGAGAAACGGTTATACCCGCACTTTCTGGCGCTATTAAATGGAAGGATAATAATACGACTGTAATATGTGAACCACTAATAGTCAGCAACAATCCGCTCGTCAAATCCATTGCGCTTCCCACTACTGCCTGTGCGACTACTGAGTTTCAGATGTTGATTGGCTCCCCCAGTGACGATCCAATACTTGGATATCCACAACGCAAAGTAATGGCCGTCTCCATTAAGAACAACACCAGTGCAAATATTGAAATAAAAGACCTGGATTTTTTGATCGCCATTAATTCAACTATTTCTACCGCAGAAGTCTCCGCAACGCCGAAAATCGGGACTGTCACCGTAGATTGTTATCCGGAGCCATCAACCAATAATACGCAACATCGTGTGTATGCAACGGTTTCATCTGCAAAAGTCAAACCAAATACTGAAACAGTATTATTCTACATTTTTGTGAATGGACCTGCATTAAACGCTGAATGTGGTACTGCGTCCTTGTTTTTTACCCCCTACAGACGGGCTAATTATCTGGGTAGCTGCTGTTTGCCACCTGCCGCGCCTTTATCTACCGGCACCCCCGTCACGATTTCATGGGATGGGGGGGAATGTTTGTCTTGCGCTGCACTAACTGTCCATGCGCGGCATTCCAGTGTTACGCCTGCTAACGCCTGCCAAGACCTTTCGTTTGACCTAAGTTTGTCGGCCACTACGGATAAAAAATACGATCAGGGTACGTTCGTAGTGGATATTACCCATTCCGGCAGCCTTACTTTAAATACTGTGCAAACCGTCGCTACAACAGGCATCAACAATCCAGTATTTACCGCCACTGCTATCTCGTCAACGGTGCTTCGCGTCACTTTTACCTTTGACCAAAATACAACGCCGCTCTTGGTTTCGGCTCCTATTCCGCCCAGCACCAGTTTTTTCCGACAAATTGCGCATTTGGCTTTTACAGGTAGCGAAGTATGTATAAGTGCTGTTTATTTCCATGATGCTACCTTGATGGAAGAAAACGCAACTCAGTTATGTGTGCCAAGTCATACCGTGACCGATATAACGGAGGAATCGGCAGCAGACAATATTTGTTTACAAAGTGTAGCAATGGGTTTTGTTAATCCGCTTACCGGTCTTGTGGTTACTAAAGTTAATTATGAGTTAAAAGCACCGCTTCCATCGCCGCCGAATAGCTTTTGTATTCAAACAGGTATAGTTGATGTCGACGGTACAGCTGCACTATGCGCTTGTGCTGTTGCCAGTACTGTTATGCAGACACTCACACCTACTAGAAATGACAATCATATTAATGGAGTATCAACATTTGATTTGGTTTTAATAAGTAAGCATGTATTAGGTATCGAGCCATTTACGAGTCCCTATAAAATGATTGCTGCGGATGCAAATAAATCAAATAGTGTCACAACATTTGATATAGTTGAACTGAGGAAATTAGTACTTGGCGTATATAATGAGTTACCCAACAATAAATCTTTTCGTTTTGTACTTAGAGACTACGTTTTCCTTAGTCCAACAAATCCTTGGCAGGAGGAATTTCCTGAGAGTAAGACTTTCTTTGTAGGGACTCCAGATGCTAATTTTCACGCGATAAAAATTGGCGATATCAATGGAAATGTAGCATCAAACTTTATGCAAACGGAAGATCGTCAGCAGACCATGCTGCCACTTGGTTATGCATCCCCCGGAGGTAAGCGCAGGCAACTTATTGAAATTCCAGTATTTGTGCAACAGGGCGCTGATTTGACAGCCTGGCAAATGGCATTACAGTACAATCCTGATGCGCTGAAAATTAAAGGTATCCGCTGGATGAATGGAACCCAAGATCGATATCAGAGCCAGGACTGGAACATTCCGACATCCGGCGAATTGCGACTTTCCTGGATGGACGGCATGGGTACGGCTACACATTTGAATTCCAATGCACCGCTTTGTTATGTTCAGGTGGAATTATTGCACGATCAATCTGAAATTAATCTGCGAATCATGCCGGCAGCAACAAGTATTGCCAGTGAAAGTTATGCTGCCAACGGTGTACCGGCATCATTTTCACTGTTACCAGTCCGCGACTACCAGGCTCCGGCAACTGTAACCCCTTCCTCCGTCGACACCAAACCACTATGGACGGCTATGGCTTATCCCAACCCAACACAGGGGCAATTCCGGCTTGAAGTCACTTTGCCAGAAGGAGGCGAAGGGTCCATTACGTTTTATGACGCTTTTGGCCGCAGTTGTGCTACCCAATCTCGCTCTTTTGCACCGGGTTTAAATGTCGTATCTTCTTCGCAATTGCCTGCGCTTCATGCCGGACAATATATGGTGCAGATTGATACGCCATTGGGGCGGCAAACGATTCGGGTTGTGCTGTTGCAATGACCCGTGCCGGCAGGGAATAAAATTTGTTAACGCGGTACCGTGTCGGGGTGACTT
>JBBRDQ010000012.1:0-49137 GCA_038203695.1 Chitinophagales bacterium | reverse complement strand
CATCGCCGCGATGGAGGCATTGTAAGAACCTGAAAAAACTGCCGGAGAGGACAGGATAGAAAATTGCGCTCCGGTTTGTTTGGCTTCATATACTCATTATAGATTTGCAAAAACGCTTGGCCCAGCAATCGCTGAGTCAGGCGTTTCTGTATCAAACGGCCTGAACGGTCGCAGCAGGTGGTGGGCCATAATGGAAACAGGGCACAACCGATTACTCGGAAGCACCCTGTATAACCCCAAAAAACCAAATGAAAACTTCTTAAAAAAACGCTATAAAGCGGAAATTTGCGCACACAATCGAACAGGTTGTTTCTTAACATTAACCTGTTTGATTCAAATCAACACATAAACTTAATGTCTGATTGTGCCACAAAGATAAGGCATGTTTAGAATTTCGCAATAGTAACATTAAAAAAAAAAATTAAAAAATTACTAACACCATAAAAACAACCATTTAGGCCAATTTTAAGCCAATTTTAAGGAGTTTGCTTATATTTGCAAGCAAAATAAATTTAAAATAGTAGTTGCAACATTTAATATACATCAAAATGAAACAACGATACGCGGTTATGATAAACGGTTCCAGGATCATCATGGGGGCTTTGGGGATGATTTTCCTGTTTAGTTATTGCGGTCCCGATCAGGAAATAGCAGTCCAAAAGAAAGTAGCCGAACGCGTAAGTGTTTTTCGAAAAAAACGGATCCAGGAATGTCGTGCTACCTTGATTGGCCAAGCGGAACACATCGTAGATTCGCTGCTGCTTGCGGAGGCCAGGCAGTCGCTCAGTGATTCGCTCATGCGCCAACGCCCCGGTAAGCCGCTTCAGCCGCTGCCTGTGCCTGCGATCGATACGCTGGCTATCAAGCCGATTTTCTAGCCCTTACCGGCTACCATAACATCGCCGTTACCAGGCATTACCCGGATAGGTACGTTGCAAATGCTGCATTTCCGCCAGGATAAAGCCGAGGTGTTCGCTGTGCACGCCGTCTTTGCCGCCCTGCTGCATCCAGGTGCCGGCAGGTAGTTGCAACGTGGCTTCCGCTATTGTTTCCTGTACTTTAGCGGACCATAATTGCTGGATTTTCAGCAGATCCGGGCCAATACCTGCCGAAAGTATCGTATCGTCCGTCGCATTCGCTTTGGTCAGTTCCCCGGTAAACATCCACAGGTCATCCACGGCCTGTTGTATTTTTTGGTGACTGAGCGCGGTCCCATCGCCCAGCCGTAACATCCATTCACCCGAAAAACGCAGGTGATACGTCGTTTCTTTCAGGGCCTTTTCAGCGATGGCGGCCAGCCTGGCGTCACTGCTATGCAAGAGCGTCTGGTAGTTGTAATAATTATAGGCGTCGAAAAAAAACTGCCGCGCGATCGTGTACGCCCAATCCTGGTTCGGTTGTTCCACCAGCAACACATTGCGGTAATCCGGTGCATCGCGAAAGTAAGCCAGGTCGTCTTCCGAGCGTCCCTTGCCTTCCAGTTCGCCGGCATAAGCATACAACATACGCGCCTGGCCGATCAAGTCCAGCGCGATGTTGGTCATGGCAATATCCTGCTCCAGCACCGGGCCGTGTCCGCACCATTCACTGAGGCGTTGGGCGAGGATAAGCGCATTGTCGCCCAAGCGTATAATATAATCAAAATGAGCCTGTTGCATTACATGTGCTTGAGCGAGTCCGGTAAATTGTAGAACGTCGGATGACGGTATATTTTATCGTTGGCGGGATCGAAAAAGGCTTCAGCATCTTCCGTTGAAGCGTGAATATGCGCTGATTCGACCACCCAGATACTGATGCCTTCGTTGCGCCGGCAATACACATCACGGGCGTTTTCAATCGCCATTTGTGCGTCGGAAGCGTGCAGGCTACCCACATGTTTGTGGCTTAAACCCTGTTTGGAGCGGATAAAAATTTCCCAAAGTGGCCAGTCTTTCATGGTATATGCAATTTTTCTGCAAAAGTACAAAAAATCGTTCCTAAAGCAGGGGATTATGCAAAAATGAAACTGCCCTGGAAAAGCCATTTCGGGTTTTTCTGTCTACTTTTGTGCACCATTCCTAAAGCAAACATGATGTCTCAACGTAAAAAAATAGCCCTGGTGATCGGCGCTACCGGTTTGGTCGGTGAGCAGTTGGTCGCTCAATTGCTGGACAGTCCATACTACACGAGTGTAGTGACTTTGGTTCGCCATGCCCGTCCAATCCAGCATCCAAAATTGCAGCAGGAGATTTTTGATTTCGACCAGCCGGACGCGAACAAGATCAAGGGGGACGACCTGTTTTGCGCCCTGGGCACCACCTTGCGCAAGGCCGGTTCGAAAGCAGCACAATATAAGATCGACTGTACCTACCCCGCTGAGATTGGCCGTATGGCCCGCCAGAATGGGGTGGAACAATACCTGCTAGTCTCTTCACTCGGTGCGGATCCGGCATCTTCCAATTTTTACCTGCGCACCAAAGGTGATCTGGAGACGACCATTCGCGATCTCCATTTTGCCAATTTTGTGGCGGCCCGGCCTTCCTTTTTGCTGGGCAAACGGGCTGAATTCAGATTGGGCGAGCGCATCGGTATCTTTTTCTTTACGGCCTTCTCCGGGTTAATTCCGAAAAAATACCGGGGCATTTCGGCCGAAAAAGTGGCTAAAGCCCTGATTGCGCTGGCCAACCGGCAGCTTACTGGCACGCATATCGTGGAGTCTGATAAGTTGCACGGTTTTTGATTGGATGGTATTATTTCCTTTCAAACGCGGACGTGTTAGGTCCACGTTTACGGTCTTTACGCTTTCAAAAGTTCTCCCCGGAATATAAAAATGCTCTTTGCATGAATAAAATACTACTTTTTGTGACCGCGTTTTGGGCAATTGGAGCCACGGTAGCATGCGGGCAACAAGACCCGATGTTTACCAAGTATGTTTTCAACAGTTTGATTTTTAACCCGGCTTACGCAGGCAGCAATGAGCACCTCACGGCCCATCTTATCCACCGCCAGCAATGGATCGGCTTTGATGGCAATGCGCCAGTTACGCAATCGGTCAGCATCCATTCCCCCCTGCGCAATGACCGGGTGGGGGTGGGTTTGAGCCTGGTCAATGATAAAACCGGCGTCAGCGGCACGTTCGATGCCAGTGCGGCTTACTCGTACCGGTTCTCCCTCAATGCGACGCTTAAACTCTCCATCGGTTTGCAGGCCGGCGTCACCAACTGGCGCGGCAACTGGACCAAACTGAAACTGGAAAACCCCGGCGATGACGCTTTTGAAAATGATATAAACCGCTGGCTGCCCAATTTTGGCGCAGGCATATACTTGCATAGCGAAAAATTCTACGTTGGGATCGGTTCGCCGCGTTTACTGGAACACGACCTGCGCAAAATTGAAACCAGTGGTACGACCATCGCCGCCCGCACCTACCGGCACTATTATACCAGCGCCGGGGTGGTCATTCCGACGGGCAATCCCAATATCGTGTTTAGACCTACTGTGCTGCTCAAAACGACGGGCTGGTTCAGCAATTTGCGCAAGGGCAGCGACGATTATCGTATCGGCGCACCGGCGCAATTGGATATTGACTTGTCTTTTGGATTTTTTCAAAGCCTCTGGATCGGTGCCGCCTACCGCACCGGCGTCGGCGTCAATACCTCCGGTGAATCGGCCGATCTCTGGGCGGCGTATTACCTCCGCAACGGCCTTCGTCTCGGCATGGCGTACGACATCGTAGTCAATAATATTCGCACCGTTTCTTCCGGCGGTTCGCTGGAAGTAATGTTGGGATACGAGTTCGATATCAAGGTGAAAAAAGTGCAACCTCCTCAATATTTTTAATCTACAACCGATTCATGTTACGACAGACACTGCTTTTACTGGGTGTATTTTTTATTACACAAAATCCCTTCGCGCAAAACATCCTCGTCCGCCAGGCAGCCCAGGCCACACAGGACCTGGATTACGTGACGGCAATTATCTTGTACCAGCAAACGCTGCAAATACAGCAGGATCCGGAAGCCGTCATTGGCCTGGCGGAATGTTACCGGCAGATCAACGATACTGAAAACGCAGAACGCTGGTATGCGGAAGCGATCAAATTGCCCAATGCCAAACCGCGTTATGGCCTTTATTACGGCATGATGCTGCAAGCCAATAATAAGTGTACGGACGCGCAAAAGTGGTTTGACCAATACGCCGCCAACGCACCCGATGATGCCCGCGGTCAATATTTGCGCCAATCCTGCGAAGCGGCAGCGGCACTGCGCGCCGCCGGGGAAGGCATTTACACGGTAAAATTGCTGCCTTTTAACAGTAATCTGGATGATTTTGCCCCTACTATTCGCGGTCAGCAACTCATTTTTGCCAGCGATCGCAATACTGGCGGTCCGGTGAACCGAACCAATATGTGGACCGGTAGCGAATTTACGGAATTGTATGCGCTCAATTTTCATGCGAATGGGCCCCACCCGGCCGACTTTTCCTACGAAGTGCCGGAGAAATTTTCCAAAGGGCTCAATAGCAAATACCACGAAGCGGCCACTACCTTCTCTCCGGATGGCCGGACCATTTATTTTACCCGCAACAGTTACCTCAACGGCCATACCGAACGCAGCGAAACGGGTTTGCTTAAACTGAAAATCTACGCCGGCAACACCAATGCCGCCGATACCTGGGGCAATTTGCAAGCGCTGCCATTCTGCTCGGACGATTATAATACTGCGCATCCCGCCTTGAGCCCGGATGGGAAACACTTGTTTTTTTCCAGCAATAGGCCCGGCGGTTACGGGGGTATGGATCTGTATGTGAGCGAGTGGGAAGGCGGGCGCTGGGGATTGCCAGTTAACCTGGGCCCGATCGTAAATACCGAAGGCAACGAAGTGTTTCCGTATGCCGATAAAAGCGGACGGGTTTATTTTTCTTCCAACAGCCACATCGGACTGGGTGGCTTGGATATCTACTATACGACGCCCAATGGTGCCCACGACTGGAATGCGCCGATCAATCTGGGTGCGCCGATGAATTCTACCCACGACGACTTCGGCATTGCTTTCGGCGGCGACGGCACCTGGGGTTTTTTTAGTTCCGACCGCGATGAAGGAGTGGGGCGCGATGATGTGTATGGGTTTCAAAAAACCGCTATTCCGTTGGATATCATCGTCTTTGATACGACCAATCGCAAACCGGCCCCCGGTGTACTGGTCACCAATACGCGCACGGGTCAGTCGATGCTTACAGGCCCCGATGGACGGGTTTCGTTTGATTTGCGGCCGGATGAATGCACGGTTTTTACGACCGAAAAGAAAAAATACGACGCCAATAAAAGCGAATTTTGCACCCAAAAAACCGTGCTTGGGGAGACATCCCGGCTCGATATTCCCATCGAACGCACCGCGGATTACGCTTTACAGGGAATGGTATTCGATATGATCGATGGCTATCCGGCCGAAGGCGCGCGCGTGATGCTGACCAATGACTGCGGTGAATCTATCCCGGAAGTAGTGCTGACCGGAATAGACGGCCGTTTTCTGTTTAAATTGGGTAAAAACTGTTGTTATACGATCAAAGCATACGCCAACGGGTATATTTCCGACGTGAGCGATGCGCAGTGTACCGCCGGTTTGCCCCCTGAAACGGTATTGCGCACTACGTTGAGTCTGCAGCCTTATCGCGATGCTGAAGGATTTGTACTAAAAAAAGACGTGGTGGCCGGCGATTTTGCCTTGCCTGTATTCAACCCTGCAACGGGTCTTTATGAAAATGCCAATGGTGCACCGGCCAGTATTGATATGGGCAATGGCATCGTGGTGAGAAATGGCGTTTTGTTCGATAATGGCGTGGCGAATAAACCCGCCGAAACCGATTGGAAGCCCAGTGCCACCGGCAAAGGCTTTTTGGTCAATTTGTACTATGATTTCAACCAGGCTGCCTTACAGCCGGAATCGGTGCCGGAATTACAGAAGTTGCAAAAAACACTGCTCGAAAACCCGGACTTGACCGTTGAAATTGCCTCCCACACCGATTCACGTGGCTCCGACGAATATAATCTGGACCTTTCGCAACGCCGTGCGGATGCGGCCGTAAGCTGGTTGCAACAACATGGCATTGCGCCCAATCGCCTTTCAGCGCACGGTTACGGCGAAACCCAACCCGTCAACGGGTGCAGTAACGAGGTGCCCTGTAGCGAGGAAGAACATCAGCGCAACCGCCGAACGGAGTTTCGCATAACAGGTAGCACGACAATCCTTTCCCAGCCCAAAAACACGCCCAAAGCGGCACCTTGCAAAGGTTGTCCTTTTTAACTGCACCGCGCAGCATGAAAAAAGCGCAAAAAAATCGCAATTTTGCGGAAATCTAACAACGCACGATGGCCGGCTTATACCTGCATATCCCTTTTTGCAAACAGGCTTGTCACTATTGCAATTTTCACTTTTCCACTTCGCTGCGCAGCAAAGGTGCCATGGTTGAGTCCATTATCCGCGAACTGGAACTGCAAAAAGACTATCTCGGCGGCGCGCCTTTACAGTCCGTTTATTTTGGCGGCGGCACGCCTTCTTTGCTGGATACCGGGGAGTTGGTGCAAATTTTTGACCAGATCAATCGGATATTTCCGGTCGATCCTGCCGCAGAAATCACCCTGGAAGCTAACCCGGACGACCTGAGCCCGGAAAAACTCGCCGACCTGCGTCAGTACACGCCGGTGAATCGACTCAGCATTGGGATTCAGTCATTTCAGGAAGACGATTTGCGCTGGATGAACCGGGCGCACAATGTCACCCATGCCCGCAACTGTCTCGCAGCCGCTTTACAAGCCGGATTTGATGATCTGACCATCGATCTCATCTATGGATCGCCGACCACTTCCGATGCACAATGGGCTGAAAATCTGCAAATCGCGTTAGACTACGGCATTCCGCACCTGTCCTGTTATTGCCTCACTGTCGAAGCGGGTACGGCACTGAATACGTTTGTGCGCAAAGGCCAGTCGCCGCCGGTCGACGAAGAAAAGGCCGCTCGACAGTTTGAATACCTGATGGCAACGGCCGAAGCAGGGGGCTATGATCACTACGAAATTTCAAATTTTGCCCGTCCGGGTCACTATGCACGCCACAACAGCAATTACTGGCGCGGCGATGCTTATCTCGGTGTCGGCCCATCGGCCCATTCTTTTGATGGCGTATCGCGCCAGTGGAATGTGGCCAACAACGCGCAGTATATGCGGGCGCTAACGGAGGACACCGTGCCATTTGAACGCGAGGTGCTGACCCTGGCACAGCGCTACAACGAATATATCATGACGGCGATGCGAACCATTTGGGGGAGTGAAATGGCGCATATTCGCGGATTTGGGCCCGCTTTTGCCAATTATTTTACGCAGGCGGTGCAGCCATTTTTGGTGCAGGGGACTGTGGAGCAGCGTTTGGATAATTACCGGCTTACCCGTGCCGGCAAATTGCTCGCGGATCGCATTGCGGTGGCTTTGTTTTTCGGGGAATCAGAAAAATAAACGAGGTCGGCAGTGCGTCTAAAAGGAAAATAGCGCACAAAGTGACTTTTCACGAACTTTTGATCTAAAACCTGCAATTTAAAAGTGTCTATTTATCATTGCACTTGAAAACATCATTTTAACTAACAAAACGAAAAATTATGATTCAGGAACTCAAGGCGTTTTTAATGCGTGGAGACGTAGTTTCCCTTGCCGTAGCCGTTATTATTGGCGCTGCTTTTGGCAAGATTGTCACCTCTTTGGTGGAAGACATTATTTCACCCCTACTTGGTATGATCACCGGCGGCCAGGACTTTTCCACTTTTGTAATTGGGAACTTTAAGGTCGGCAATTTCATCAATGCGGTCATCAACTTTGTAATGGTGGGTATTGTGTTGTTTTTTGTCGTGAAAGCAGCCGGTAAAAAGGCAGAAGAAATTCAATAGGCGTAGCCTTCGCAGGCAGCCTTCTGTCGCAACTTTGACAAGGTGTTCCCGGCTTTTTGCAGGCGTGGCGTTGGTCAGGACATCTGATCAACGCCACGCCTGTTTTAGCCTTACTCTTCGCGTAAAAAAGAAGGTACCCGCTCCGCCCGGAGCGCAGGCAGTAAGGCCGCCAGCAAGCCAATCGCGGTAACGACCGCAGTCACCGGCAAAAAATCGCCCAGCCGCATCGAGATGGGGTACGTGTGCACCAAAAATCCTTCCGGGATCGTAATAATGCCGAACTGCTTCTGAATGGCGTACAAGACGATGGCCAGTACGATCCCGACGACCATTCCAAAAAGCGTCAGCAGCAACCCTTCCAGCAAAAAAATACTGCGTATGGTACGATCCGCCGCACCCATGCTTTTCAGAATGGCAATGTCTTTTTGCTTGTCCAGCACGATCATCCACAGGGCACCGAGGGTATTAAAAGCCATCAGGATCAGCATCAGGCTGGTGATTGCAAAACCCATCCATTTTTCCAGGCGCATCACTTTGAAGAACGCCTCGTTCTGTTCATAACTGTCTTTGATCACGAATCCGGGTCCCAGCAGCGCCGCCAATTGCGTTTTTATCCGGGCGATATCCGCATCGGCGTGGCATTTTATTTCCAAAGAAGAAACAGTGCCGTCGGACGCTTGTAACAATTCCCGCGCAAAGGCCAGATTGGTCAGAATGTATTGATTATCAAACTCTTGCTGTATTTCAAAAATACCGCTTGGATAGACCAGTCTGGTTTTAAAAGGTTTGTCCAAGACGCCCGTTTGCTCCAGCGGCATATAAATTGTCAGGGTGGCAAGTGGATCGTGGAGATTTACCGACAGTTTATGCGCCATGCCCGCGCCGACCACTGCGCAGTTGCGATCAGCGATTTGCAGTTGGTAAACACCGTCGATAATGGTAGAATCGATCCCATTTACGCGGGCAAAAACAGTATCCACGCCCTTTAGGGTGCCGAAGTCCTGCGAGCCCTCGTATTCGAAAAAGGCGATTTCTTCCAGCGTCTCACTCACATAAAAAACGCCCGGTAGCGCACGCGTTTTTACCAGCAGCAGGCTATCAGCCTGGAAGGTTTTGCCCTTAGCCGGCGTCACCTTAATCTCCGGGTTGAAATGACCGAACAAACCGCCTAACAGGTCTTCAAACCCGTTGAATACGGACAGGACCAGCAACAACGCTGCCGTACCGATAGCGACGCCAAACACCGAAATGCCCGTGATAATATTAATGGCGTTGGTGCTGCGTTTAGCAAACAGGTAGCGCCGGGCGATAAGCAGGGGAAAGTTCAAAATGGGAGCGGTAAATGAGAAAAGGTGCGTACGCGTTTTTAGGACTGGCAAAGTTTTGTAAAAAATGGCGAGAGTACAAAAGATGCGTTCGCCCAATTTAGGCCGGAACACAGTTTTTTTCACCTAATTCGACTACCTTTGCGCGCTTTGGTCGAAATAAGGCCCGAATTATTATGCTCAATAAAACGCATTTATTTTTTTTCCTGCTGATTTGCCTCACCGCCTGGCACTGCGGCAACAGTGGTGACGCGATCAGGAAAGACGATCAACTGCTGGCACAGGCGTACAACAAAAATCTGTATCTCTCTGAATTAGAAGGAATTGTGCCAGAAGGTAGCACCAAAGAGGACAGCGCTTTGATCGTGGCCGCCTACACACAGCGCTGGATCCGGGAACAATTGATGATGTATGAAGCCGAGCGGAATATCCCCAAGGATTTGAATATCGACGAACTCGTCCGCGATTACCGGGCCAGCCTGGTGCGTTTTAACTTTGAAGAAAAAATTATTGCCGAAAAACTCGATAGTACAGTTTCGGAGGCTGAAACCAAGGCTTTTTATGAAAATA
Organism: Chitinophagales bacterium; assembly: GCA_038203695.1. GTDB lineage: Bacteria > Bacteroidota > Bacteroidia > Chitinophagales > Saprospiraceae > M3007. The sequence continues at coordinate 39,331 of JBBRDQ010000012.1, read as the reverse complement.
ACAAAGACCAGTTTCAGTTGGAAAGTACGATTTTGAAGTGTTTGGTGCTCAAGATATCGTCAAAAGCGCCGCAAAAGGACGCCGATAAGCTGTGGAACAGCCGCAACCCCTCCGACGAGTCCAGGCTGGAAATCTTCGCCAAACAATGGGGCGTCATGTCGATGCTCAACCGGCAAAAATGGTATAAACTCGAAGAGGTAGCCGCGCTTTTGCCTAAAGGAACGTTAACGACCGACAACGTAGGTTCCCGCCGCGAAGGCACCTTGAGCGATGGCGATTTCCGATATTACTTCCGCGTACTCGATGTCGTACAGGGTAAAACCACCGCGCCGTTCGATTACGTCCGCGAACAAGCCTCGAAAGTTATCCTGCATAAACGCAAAATGGACCTGATGGAAAAATGGAAAGAAGACCTGTACCAGAAGGAACTGCGCCGGGAGAACGTTAAAATAATTGATGCCGGCAAACATTGACCCCCAACCCGGCAAACCACCATAACACGAACTACATATTATGAAAAATATACTTCAAATTGCTCTTTTTTGCAGCATTCCGGCCTTTTTAATGGCTCAAACTGACAATAAAGCCGTTATTGACCGCGTAGTCGCAACGGTAGGCGGCGAGATTATCCTGCTGAGTGAAGTACAGGAGCAATTTTCCTACGCCAAACAACAGCAAGCCGATTTGCCCGACAATTACCGCTGCGTAACGCTGCAAAACCTGATCGTGCAAAAATTGCTGGTCAATCAGGCCAAACTTGACTCCGTGGTCGTGAAAGACGAGGATGTGGAGAATCAACTCGGTGCCCGGATCGACCGCCTGCTCGCCTATTTTAACCAGGATCAAAAAGCGCTGGAAGAATATTACGGACAGTCGATCGAACAGATCAAAGACCAGACGCGCACGGATATGCGCAGTCAACTGCTGGCCGAGCGGATGCAGGCCGATATTACCAGTAAAGCTACGATCACGCCGGCAGAGGTGCAAAAATTCTACAACGCGATTCCTAAAGACTCGCTGCCTTACTTCAATGCAGAAGTTGAAATCCGGGAAATCGTTTTTAAGCCGCAGGTAAGTGCCGCAGAAAAAACCAAAGCGCGCACAGCTATCGATGATTTGCGCAAACGCATTGTGGAAGGCGGTGAAGATTTTGCCGGATTAGCCAAAAAATACAGCGCCGATACTGGGAGCGGTGAAAAAGGCGGCGATTTGGGCTGGCAAAAACGCGGCACTTTTGTCGCGGAATTTGAAGCCATGGTGTACAAACTGGATAAAGATCAGGTGAGCCCGGTCGTTGAAACCGAATTCGGCTTTCATATTATTCAATTGCTGGAGCGCCGCGGTAATCTGGTCCACGCCCGCCACATTCTGATCAAACCGGAAATTACCCCGGCAGATTTGGATTTAGCCAAAAATAAACTGGATTCCGTGCGTACCATACTGAAAGACAACAAAATAACTTTTAGCGAAGCAGTAAAAAAATACGGCGACAAGGGCCAGCAGAGTTTTCACAACGACGGACGGGTCGCCAATCCCCGTTCCGGCAACTCCTTTTTTGAGGTCGCCGATCTGGATACGGATATTTTCTTTGCGATTGATGGCCTGCAACCAGGTGATTACTCTATACCATTTGAATTCCGCGGTCCCGACGGTACTGTTTTCTATCGCGTGGTCCAATTGCAGAGTCGCACCAAACCGCACAAGGCCGATTTGCGGCTGGATTACGGCAAAATTCAGACGGCTGCTTTAGAGCAAAAAAAAGCGGATTATACCGAAAAATGGGTGCTGGAAAAACTGCACAATACCTATCTATCCATCAGCGACATGTTTGGTACCGCCTGCCCCAACCTGGAACAAATGCTCGGGCTTTTAAAGTAACAACGCATAACCCATAACGCTTAAAAGCCCACACATCTAAATACCTAAACATGAAATTACATATTCTCGGCTTGTCGCTGTGCCTCCTGTTCCCTTTTGCGCTGCGTGCCCAAATTGGCGATCCGCAACTTCCCATAGTGGCCTACGACACCCCGAAAGAGTACGAAATTGGCGGTATCCGAGTGAGCGGTACCCAATTTGCCGACGCCAATACCCTGATCGCTATTTCCGGATTTCGCGTGGGCGACAAAGTGCGCATCCCGGGCAGTACTATTTCCAAAGCCATGCAATCGCTGTGGAACCTGAAACTGTTCACCGATGTACAGATCAACCAGGAGCGCACCCAGGGCAATCTGATCTTCCTGGAAATCGCCGTAAAAGAACTGCCGCGTTATACCCGGCACTCCTTCGTCGGGGTTAAAAAAAGCCAGCATGACGACCTGAATACGGTCATCAACAAGTTCATTCAGAAAGGAGCCATCTTAACCGAAAACGTCAAGGCTTCCCTCATTTACGGCTTGCAGCAAGAATTTATCGAAAAGGGCTACCTGAACGCAAAAGTAAAAGTGAATTCTTACCCGGATGAACGCGCAACAAACGCGACGCGGCTTGAATTTGTCATTGATAAGGGTACAAAAGTGCAGATCCGCGATGTCCGCTTTTCCGGAAACACCAACGTTACCGATAAGGTGCTGCGCAAAAAAATGAAAAAGACCATCCGTAAAAAGAAACTGTTCAAAAAGTCCAAGTTTGTGCGTACGGATTATGAAAATGATAAACGCGCCATCGAAACCTATTATAATTCCGTGGGTTATCGCGATGCCCGTGTAGTCAGCGACAGCATTTCACGCAACCGCAAAGGAGAAATTCTGATCGACCTGAAAATCCAGGAAGGCAACCGGTATTATTTCCGCAACATCGTCTGGAAAGGTAATACGATCTACGAAACGAAATTCCTCGATCAGGTACTCGGCATCAAGAAAGGCGAGGTGTACAATCAGGAGCTCCTGGATACGCGCCTGCAATTCAGCCAGGATGGCCGCGATATATCTTCGCTGTACCTCGACAATGGGTATCTGTTCTTTAAAGTAGACCCAGTAGAAACGGCCATCGAAAATGACTCCATCGACCTGGAACTACGCATTTACGAAGGTCCGCAAGCCACGATTGACCGGGTCGTCATTAAAGGCAATGACCGTACCCACGAACACGTCATTCGCCGCGAACTCTTTACCCGTCCGGGCGATAAATTCAGCCGGGCCGACATTATCCGTTCACAGCGCCAGATCGTCACACTCGGTTATTTCAACCAGGAAGCCCTCGGCATCAACACACCGGTAAACCCGGAACGCGGCACCGTGGATATCGAATATACGGTGGAAGAAAAACCGTCCGACCAACTGGAACTCTCAGCTGGTTACCAGCCGAGTACAACCTTTGCTTCGGGCGGCGTAATCGGTACGCTCGGCGTTACCTTCAACAATTTCTCGGCGCGTAATATCAAAAACCGCGAAACCTGGAATCCATTGCCACAGGGCGACGGCCAGCGGTTCAGCGTGCGCGGTCAGACGGCCGGCGACCGCTTCCAGTCTTACAATATATCCTTTACGGAACCGTGGCTGGGTGGTAAAAAACCAAATTCGCTGACCATCGCCGGTTTCTACAACCGTTATGCTTTTGGATTCCCCGGCGCTGATGGCTATCGCCGCCTCGACATCATTCAGGGAACGGTCGGTTTTGGTACCCGTCTGAAATGGCCGGATGACAACTTTGTGTTCCGCGCCGATGTGGATATCCAGACGCTAAAATTGAATAACTACCCCGGTTTTATTGACGATCAAAATCGCAGCGTCTCCAATGGTATTTTCCACAACTACAACCTGTCGCTAACCCTGGCGCGCAATACGATCAATGACCCGATTTTCCCAAAAACAGGCTCTTTGATCTCGTTGAAATCGCAAATAACCCCGCCTTATTCCCTCTTTAAAAACGCAAGTTTTTATCAAACTGCCAACGTAAATGATCTGTACCGTTTTATCGAATACATCAAATGGCGTTTTGATGCGGAGTGGTACACGCCGGTAGTCGGCAAATTAGTGTTGAAAACGCAGGCAAAGATCGGTATCCTCGGTCGCTGGTCTAAAAAGACGGCACTTACGCCGTTCGAGCGTTTCGACCTGGGTGGCAGTGGTTTGAACAATCAGAATTTTGGTTTGAACGCTCGCGATATCATCAGTTTGCGCGGGTACGATGAGAACTACATCGCCAGCAAATTCCCGGGCGGTGCGGGTGTATTCGATAAGTTTACCCTGGAGTTGCGGTACCCGATTTCGCTTAATCCGCAGAGTACGATCTTCATTACAGCCTTTGCACAAGGTGGTAATGCGTGGCAGCGGGTGCAAGACTTTAATCCGTTTGAAATCAAACGCTCGGCCGGATTGGGTTTGCGGGTATTCCTGCCGATGTTTGGCACGCTGGGTTTCGACTACGGGATCGGTTTCGACAAACCGGAGTTTTTCGGCAGCAGCAAACTTTCCAATTTTGCACAGTTTAACGTGATTTTGGGCTTTGAGCCGGACTAAACGTTGAAAAAAATAAACCGGTTATAAAAGGATACGTTACAGTTTGTTTTCGGACGACAGATGACGTATCCTTTTGTTTTTTTATATAAAATTTTGCCCGTCTGATCGGCCATGACTTACCAGGAGACGCTTGACTATCTTTATCTGCGCCTGCCGATGTTTCAACGCATCGGACCGGCGGCCTATAAGAAAGACCTGACCAATACCCTTGCGCTTTGTGCACATCTGGGCAATCCGGAGCAGCATTTGCGCATGATTCACGTGGCTGGCACCAATGGAAAGGGCTCGGTCAGCCATTTGCTTGCCGCCGCTTGTCAGGCTGCCGGTCTGCGCACCGGCTTGTATACCAGTCCACATTACAAGGATGTTCGGGAAAGAATCAGAATAAACGGGCAGTACATTCCTGAGCAGCAGATTATCGATTTTGTGGCCGATAATCAGGAGATTATGGAGAAAATCGAGCCTTCCTTTTTCGAAGTGACCGTAGCGATGGCCTTCGATTATTTCGCCCAGGAAAAAGTAGACATCGCAATTATCGAAGTTGGCTTGGGCGGCAGGCTGGACAGCACGAATATCATTACGCCATTATTGAGCGTCATTACCAATATCAGTTATGACCATCAGAACCTGCTGGGTGACACATTGGCAGCCATCGCCGGCGAAAAGGCCGGCATTATCAAGTCCGATATTCCGGTCGTCATTGGTGAGTTCCAGCCCGAAACGGCACCGGTTTTCATCCGGAAAGCGGCTGAAATGAACGCGCGTCTGATTTTTGCCGATCAGCATTATACGGTGATTGAGCAAGAGCCAAAGGGTTTTTCGTCGACCGTATATGCGGTTAGCAAGGATGGAGAAGAACTGGAAGCGCCATTGTCGGTGAATGTCGCCGGTCCGTATCAGACCAAAAATATCGCGACCACCCTGCAGGCACTAGCGGTTTTGAACCAGCTGCTAACCGAAAAAGCGCCGGAGTCGCCCCCGATCGCTCCGCTGCCGTTTGCCGCCATCGCCGCCGGTTTCGCGCACGTACGTGCACTCACGGGTTTTCAGGGCCGCTGGCAAGTGATTGGTAGCCAGCCAACTATCCTATGCGACAGCGCCCATAACGAAGCTGGCTTGCGACTGGCATTTGAGCAGATAGTGGCGATGGGGTTTGGGCCAGCGCAACAGCACTCCCACACCCTGCACATTGTCACCGGTTTTGTAAATGATAAAGAGGTCTCCAAGATGCTTCCACTATTTCCGGCATTTGCGCGTTACTATTTTGCGAAAGCCGATATCCCAAGGGGATTGGATGCGCAGCTGTTGCGCGGGCAGGCGGCCACATTCGGTTTGACAGGCGATGCTTATACAAGCGTGGTCGATGCGCTGGAAGCTGCGAGGCGTATTGCCGCACCCGAAGATCTGATCGTAGTCATTGGCAGCATTTTTGTGGTTGCAGAGGTAATCCCTTAATTTTGTTTTTTAGTTCATCCAATTGTTTGCAACATTCCCAAATCCTTTTTCCCCATGTTTCGTCTTGTTTTATTGCTGTGGGCGCTGTTAGGCGCGCTTTCCACCACCAGTGCCCAGGATTTCAGGGTGCAAATTGCGGCATACGCGGATTCCATGCCGTCGGTGTATTTTAGCGACCGCAATGTCACCAATGTATTTGCCAGCCGCGATCAGTTGGGCGTTTTCCGCTATTTTGCCGGGACGGCCTATAATACGCGGGATGAGGCAGAGAAGGTGCAAAAAGAAGTGATCGTCAGGGGTTTCCCCTTTGCGCAGATTATAGATTTAGCCGAACAGCGGCTGTTATGTGGCGGCGATTGTCCTTATTTTACGCCGGGCCGGCTCTATTATAAACAGGAAGGCGAACGCGATGTGTTTTTCGATTTCGGCCGCTATAGCCTTACCTCGGAATCCAAAACGACGCTCAATGAAGTCGCACAGGTATTAAAAGAAAACCCCAAGCAAACGCTCCAGATCCTGGGCCACAGCGATGCGGTCGGTGATCCGGTCTCCAATATGAAACTGTCGGCCACCCGCGCACGATCAGTGCGCAACTACCTGATTAACAAAGGTATTCGGGCAGACCGCATGTACATAAAAGTGTTTGGCGAATCGAAGCCGGCCGCCGAAAATGTGAACCGCAATGAAAGTGATAAAGGCGAAGATTCTCCCGAAAATCGCAAACTGAACCGCCGCGTTGCGCTGCTTTTTTCCGACGAGAACGGGCAGGTGACTGGTGCGCAAAAAGCGGATAATCCGCAGCAATAGATATGGAATTGACCATTCAAACCCCCGCACTGCTCTTTCCCGCATTGTCTTTGCTTTTGCTGGCGTACACCAATAAATTTTTGGCCATTGCCAGCCTGATTCGCCGGCTAGTCACCGACTTTGAAGAAAAACGCCAAAAACACGTGGCCGGGCAGATTGAAAGCCTCCGTTACCGGTTGTGGTTAATTCGCTGGATGCAGGTTTTTGGCGTAGGCAGCATTTTGTTTTGCGTTATTACCATGTTTCTGATTTATGAAGATCATCAGGTGGCGGCCAAAGTTTTGTTTGCGGTCAGTTTGATGCTGATGATTGCTTCTTTGATTATCAGCATTGTAGAAATATTTCGATCCGCCGATGCGCTGCGGCTTTTATTGCAGGAACTGGAACGGAAAGAAAATCCGTAGTACTGTTTTTCTAACTACTTAAAACGATTACACGATGCCGAAATTCGCTCTGCTCGAACCTGAACCCACCTTGCGCCAGGAATTGGCCCACAGTATTTCCCACGGTTTCGGCATTTTGTTTGGGGTCGTTTGTATACCGATTTTGGTCGCGACTGCTACGCATACCGGCAGCACGGCGGCAATTATTGGTGCCGGTATTTATGGATTTAGTTTTTTGATGGTCTTTACCTTTTCGACCCTCTACCACGGTTTCCAGCACCCGGAAGCCAAACAGGTGTTAAGAATAATGGATCATATCAGCATTTACTTCCTGATCGCAGGTACTTACACGCCTTTTATCCTGGTAAAAATGTACGACACAACCGGCCTTACCTTGCTGGCGGTATTGTGGGGCCTGACGTTGATCGGGATCTTTTTTAAAGTGTTTTTTGTCGATCGCTTCGACTTATTATCTACGGCACTTTATGTGATCATGGGCTGGATGTTGCTGGCCGTTGCCGGGAAGTTTTTTGCCAGCGTATCGGCCAATGCAGGCATACTGATCGCAGCGGGCGGCGTACTGTATTCCATCGGCGTCGTTTTTTACTTGTGGCGTACCTGGACGCACCACCATGTAGTGTGGCATTTCTTCGTACTCGCCGCCAGTATTTGTCACTTTGCCGCCGTTTTCCTGACTGTTTCGGTCTGAAAATGCGGCACTAAGTTTCTTTTTTAAAATTAACATATACTTGTAAAAAGAAATAGCCGTACCTTTACGGTAGATTTCTGATAAATTATCACGAAGAGGGAGCCAATAGGTTCCCTCTTTTGTTTGTACAAAATGGACGTTACCGAACGAATTACCCAGTTATTAACCGAAAAATACACGACCGACGAAGCCTTCGCCGATTGCTTCACCGTGGCGGTAGAACTAAAGCCCGGTCAAAAACTCTTCGTCTTTGCCGATAGTGATTCAGGCATGACCTTCGAAAAATGCCAGAAACTCAGTCGCTATCTGGAACAGTTTTTGGATGCGAACGATTGGCTTGGCACGACTTACTTACTGGAAGTCAGCAGTCCCGGGATTTCCCGGCCGTTACAGTTTACCCGCCAGTACCCGCGCAACATCGGTCGTACGCTGGAGGTGACGTTGCGCGACAAGACCGTTCAAACCGGTATGCTGAAAGCCGCAGACGAAGTGCAAATCGTACTGGAACAGGAAGTCATCCAATTGGAAGGCAAAAAGAAGAAGAAAGTACAAATAGAAACGCCCATACTGTTTGAGCAAATTGAAAAGGCGATTGTCAAAATAAGTTTTAAATAGCACTGCCGCCTTGGCAGGCTAAAGACTTATGCGACCGTTCGCGGATGTGCCAAATTAACAAATTCAACAATTCAACAAATATATTAAATGGTCAATTTAGTAGATGTCTTTGCCGACTTTAAAACCGGGAAAAATATAGACCGCCCTACCATGGTGCGCGTTTTGGAAGATGTATTCCGCACTTTGATTAAGAAAAAATATGGTACGGACGACAACTTCGACGTAATTGTCAATACCAACAAAGGCGACCTCGAAATCTGGCGCGTACGTGAAGTAGTGCACGACGGCGAAGTGACGAACGAACTGGCCCAGGTCAGCGTCACGGAAGCACATTACATCGACGCCGGGGTAGACATTGGCGACGAATGTTATGAGCAACTTTCCATCGAGGACTTTGGTCGCCGGGCGATCATGGCCGCGCGGCAAACGCTCGTTTCGCGGATCATGGAACTGGAGAAAGACGAGATTTACCGCAAATACACCGAGCGGGTAGGCGAAGTGGTGATGGGCGAAGTGAACCAAATTATGAAAAAAGACATTTTGGTACTCGACGACGCTACTGGCAACGAATTGACCCTGCCGCGTACGGAAATGATCAAAGGCGATTACTATCGCAAAGGCGACGTGGTAAAAGGGATTATCAAACGCGTGGAAATGCGCAACAATACCCCCTATATTATGTTAAGCCGTACTGATTCGGATTTCCTGGCCAAACTGCTGGAAGCCGAAGTACCGGAGATTGAAGATGGCATCATTGAAATCAAAAATATCGTGCGTATGCCCGGTGAACGCGCCAAAGTGGCCGTGGAAAGCCACGACGAACGCGTCGACCCGGTTGGTGCTTGCGTAGGGATGAAAGGCAGCCGGATCCACGGCATCGTGCGCGAATTGCGCAACGAGAACATCGACATCATCAACTATACCACCAACATTCCCCTGTTCATTCAGCGCAGCCTGACACCCGCCAAAATTAGCAATATCGAACTGGATCACGAACGCATGCGTGCGTCGGTCTTTTTGGATGCGGACCAAGTAAGCCTCGCTATTGGCAAAGCGGGTAACAATATCAAACTGGCGACTAAACTTACCGGTTTTGAAATCGATGTGTACCGCAACCAGGCCGAATACGAAATCGACGACGTAGATCTGGAAGAATTCAGCGACGTAATGGAACCGTGGGTGATCGAAGCCTTCAAGAACATCGGTTGCGATACGGCCCGTCAGGTGCTCGAATTAAATGCCGACGAACTCATCCGCCGGACCGACCTCGAGGAAGAAACAGTACGCGAAGTATTGCGAATTCTTTCCGAGGAATTTGATGAGGAAAAATAACAATTTTTTTTATCGTACCTTTGCGTTCGATTTTGTTCACTAAACTGATAAAGCCTTCTAAACGGTTCAATAAGCGGTGATTTTGGCGTTTTCCCGCAACGTCGACCAATTCAAATTTTTTTTAAGCAGGAAAAAATACTGCATGTCGCAAAAATTAATTAAGGTAGCAAAGGAATTCAACGTCGGTCTGCACACCATCGTCGAGACATTGCACAGTAAAGGCTTCCCGGGTGTGGAAGAGAAACCTACGGCGGACATTACCGACGCGATGCTTTCTGTACTCCAAAAGGAGTTTCAGAAGGACCTTGCTATTAAACAAGAGGCAGATAAACTGGCGCGCCCTGTCCTGAAAAAGGAATCGGTTGCTCCTGCTCCTGTCGCTGCTCCCACTCCTAATACAGCCCCTACTACCCCAACCCCACCGTCACAAACGCCCCCACAGGCGCGGCCTTCTCTGCTCCCTCCCCGCGAGGAAGCAATTAAGCCCGTATTGCCCAAACCAACGCCAAGTCCAGCCCCTCCGCCAGTCGTGGTAGCCGAGAAGCCTGCCGAACAACCGAAACCGGAAGCCGACAATACGTTTGCTCCGCGCGAACGGATGGCCGGCCTGCGTGTAGTTGGCAAGATCGATCTAAATCCGCCCAGGCCCGAACAACCTAAAAGGTCGGACGAGCAACGCCCCAGAACCGGTGGACAACGGCCGCAGGAAACCCCGCGACCTAAAGCGCCGGTACAACAACCTGCCGCAACACCGGTAAATAAAGCCCCCGAATCTGCGCCACCCGCTCCCGCTACACCGGCCACTCCGGTTGTGCCGGAAGGCCCGAAGGAGGCAGCAGTAGGTACGCCACAAGACGAGTTCTATCGTGCAGACGCGCCTACCCTGCGCGGCCTGAAGATTATGGGTAAAATCAACCTTACCCCGCCTCCACGCAAAGAAGAACCGGGTAATAACCGGGGCCCCGGCGGACAACAAGGTGGACGTCGCGACGGTCGCGGCGGACAAGGTGGCGGTGGCAATCGCACCGGCCAGAACCAAGGCGGTCAGGGCCAGCAAAATCGCCCGGCCAACAGCGGAACAGGTACAGGTGCCGGTGGCGCCAATCCACAAGGTGGCGGCCAGGGTGCCGGTAGCAATAACGATCCACGCCGCAAGCGCACCCGCAAAAAAGTACAACAACCGGTCACAGCCGCCTCTTTGCAGGCTTCGATGTCGGGTGGTACTGCGGGCAGTAATAATAACACCAGCGGCAATAATAACCAGCGTCGCGGACCAGTGGGTGGTAATTCCTCCGCAGGTGCCGGGTCTGGACCAAGTGCACGCCCGGATGCTCCGAAAGAAGTATCACAAAAACAAATTGAAGATCAAATTCGCCAGACGATGGCGCGTATGGGTGCTGGTGCGAGCCGCAAGCGTCAAAAGATGCGTCGCGACAAACGCGATGTAATCCGCGAGCGCGCTGAAATGGCCGAACAAGCCAAGACCGACAGCGATAAAATCTTACAGGTAACCGAATTTATCTCCGTATCTGACCTTGCGTCTTTACTGAGTGTAAAACCGGCCGACGTGATCAAAGCCTGTATGACCCTGGGTATTTTCGTTTCGATCAACCAGCGTCTGGACGCGGAACTGATCGAAGTAGTATCCGGTGAATTTGGCTTCGAAGTCAAATTTATCAGTGCCGAAGAGCAGGTCGAAGTAGAAGAAGATGTCATCGATGAACCAAGCGACCTGAAATGGCGGCAGCCGATCGTGACCGTAATGGGCCACGTCGACCACGGTAAAACATCGTTGCTCGACTTTATCCGCAAAGCCAATGTGGCCGAAGGTGAAGCCGGGGGTATCACCCAGCACATCGGTGCCTATGAGGTAATGGTGGGTACAGATTCGGATAAAAAGATCACGTTCCTGGATACACCGGGTCACGAAGCCTTTACGGCCATGCGTGCACGGGGTGCGAAAGTAACCGACATCGCCATTATTATGATTGCGGCCGACGATAACATCATGCCCCAAACGCGGGAGGCGATCAGCCACGCGCAGGCGGCCGGTGTACCGATGGTGTTCGCAATCAACAAGATAGACAAAGCAGGTGCCGATCCGGAACGGATTAAAAACGAACTGGCGCAAATGAACCTGCTCGTCGAAGAATGGGGCGGCAAATACCAGAGCCAGGAAATCTCCGCCAAGAACGGTACCAACGTGGATAAACTCCTCGAAAAGGTACTGCTGGAAGCGGAATTACTGGAACTGAAAGCCAATCCGGATCGCCGGGCCGTCGGTACGGTTCTGGAAGCCTCGCTGGATAAAGGCCGCGGGTACGTGACCAAAATCCTCGTCGAAAACGGGACCATCCGCGATGGGGATCCGATTATCGCCGGCGAGTTTGCCGGTAAGGTAAAAGCCATGTTCAACGAACGCGGCAAAAAGATCAAAGAAGCCGGACCGGCCACGCCTGTCCTGATTCTGGGTCTGCCAGGTGCTCCGCAAGCGGGTGAAAAAATCAAGGTTGCCGCCAACGAAAGCGAAGCCAAAGAGATCGCTACCAAGCGCTCGCAGATTATCCGCGAACAGGCCAACCGTGCCAACAAACGGATCAGTCTGGAAGAGATTGGCCGCCGTTTGGCACTGGGCAACTTTAAAGAACTTAAACTCATCGTCAAAGGTGACGTGGATGGTTCGATCGAGGCCCTGAGCGACTCGTTAATTAAACTCTCGATTGAAAAAGTCGCCGTTTCCGTCATCCACAAAGCCGTTGGTCAGATCGTCGACAGCGACGTGATGCTCGCTTCGGCTTCCGATGCCATCATTATCGGTTTCCAGGTGCGCCCATCGATTACCGCGCGCAAACTGGCCGAGAAAGAAGGCGTAGAGATCAAACTGTATTCGATCATTTACGAAGCCATCGAAGAGGTGAAAGCCGCTATCGAGGGCATGTTGGAGCCGACCAAAGAAGAAGAGATCATGAGCCAAGTGGAAATCCGCGAGGTGTACAAGATTTCCAAGATCGGTACGGTCGCTGGTTGTTATGTACAGGAAGGCAAGATCAGCCGCAACCACCACATCCGGATCATCCGCGATGGTATCGTGGTGTACCCGGCCAACGCCAACCAACACGCCGAACTCGGTTCGCTCAAACGTTTCAAAGAAGATGCGAAAGAGGTTAAAGCCGGTATGGAATGTGGTATCACCATCAAGAACTTCAACGACATGAAACCGGGTGACGTGATCGAGTCTTACGTAATCAATGAAGTAAAAGCCACGCTGAAATAAACAACAGCGTCGTTTTGGACAGATATAAAAACGCCCCTGACTCGGTTTGAGTTGGGGGCGTTTTGTTTGATGATGAACGATGAACTGTGAATGTAAAGAATTAAGTAACTGCACTTTAAACGATTGCTTACATTTGCCAAATAATAATAGGTATAAACCAACCCAAGACGCCGCGCCGGACAAGGCGCGGGTTTTGTGAAACAACCCTGTGAAAAATTATGGCTGCACACATCCCCGAAATACAGCAAAAGGTCCGCGAGACATTGGTGGATGACCTTGCGGCCGCCATCAAATACCTGCAGTCGCAACTCCACGAACGGTCGCCCAAGCAGGACGAACTTTTTCTCCTGCTCGGCCGCTTCAACGACGCCCGCCGCATCGAGCGCCAGGGCACCAGCGATGCCGATGAAATACGCCGCATCGATAGCCAGGTGCGCCGCGATTTACTGTCCATCGTAAGCACGCTCACTCCGGCCGACTTTACCGCACCTAAAAGCAATGCCGATATCCGCCAGGGGCACCTGCTGTACCGTATTCCGCACCTGATGCCGCTGGCGGCGGAAACCAGGTGCATTGTGCGGATTGCGCTGGATGCGGAAGTGGCGCGGGAAAACATTCCCCTGGATACCCACACCGTGGAAAAAACGCTGAAAAAATTCAGCAAATCCATGCAGGTTGAGTTAAGCGACCCCAGTGGCGGACGCAATTTTAGCATCCGGCCTGACAGCCGCTGCGTGCAGACCATCGACCTGGACGCCGAAGAATATACCGAATGGCGCTTTTACGTCACGCCTTTGCGCGCGGGACAGTTTATGATCGAAGTAAAAGTGGCGGTGATCGAACTGGTAGATGGTGAAAAAGAGATCCGCGAACGCGTCCTGGAAGAAGAGATCCAGATTGTGGCCGAACACCAGCCGGCCGTAGCGAAATCAGCAGCGGAACAACCGCTGAAAAATGGCGGTCCTGCACTCGCTTTTGCCGATGCACCGACCGAGCCTCCCAAGACCGTATTTAAAAAAGCGGAGCGCTGGCAGCAACAAAATCTGCCTGCACCATCGGTACCGCCGACGGAAGAAAAAGACACCGCACCACCCCCCTTAAAACCGGGCGATGTTACAACTACGAATACACTCTTTACCAAACCAACCGATCAGGCACCAACAGTAACTCCTGCTAATCCTGTGCAGGCGGCAACAACAACACCTCCCACGGAAAGTACCCCCGCAAAACGCAAAAGCGGCCTGACCATGGTCGCCGTACCCGGCGGCACTTTTAGTATGGGCAGCCCGACCGCCGAGCAAGACAGACCCACTATCGAATACCCACATTCCGTTACCCTGGATGCCTATAACATCGGCAAATACGAAGTAACCCAGGCCGACTGGCGTGCGGTGATGGTCAAAGATCCGGCGGAGTTAGCGTTTAAAGGCTGCGATGATTGTCCGGTAGAAAGCGTATCCTGGAATGACGTACAGGATTTCATTACCAAACTAAATCAGCAGACCGGCGGACACTATCGATTGCCAACCGAAGCCGAGTGGGAATACGCCGCCCGGGGTGGCGGCAAAGTTGTAAGGTTTGGCAACGGTAGCAATATCGCCGACCCTAAGCAGATTAATTTTGACGGCCGCGCTAGTTCTAAAACCTCCTATTCCGTGGCAGGCGAGTATCGCAGCAAAACGATTCCAGTCGGCAGCCTCAATAGCCCGAACGCACTTGGTTTACATGATATGAGTGGCAATATATGGGAGTGGTGCAGCGACTGGTACGGTGGGGACTATTACCAAAACAGCCCAAATTCCAATCCTCCCGGCCCGGCATTTGGCTCCCGCCGCGTGATGCGCGGCGGGTCGTGGCTCAACGTCCCGCAGTTCTGCCGTGCAGCGAATCGCGATAACAACGCGCCCGGTAATCGCTACGATAGCGGAGGTTTCCGCCTTGCCAGGACAAAATAACCCTCTTTTTCTTTTACCCTTTTACCCTTTACAGGAAAAAAACGGGGGCAGATCGCAGGACGGTCTGCCCCCGTTTTGCTTGTAAAAGCGTTGCTAGTATATATAGCGCAGCATATATAGCGTATATATAGACGCGCAGCGCTGATGTGTTGCCATTTTTTGTATATATCGGGAATGGGGCGGTATATATATGGAACAGGTCGGGGGGTGAGATATCGTCGCTTCGCCTACCTGTTATCGGGACGGTTGTAAAAAACAACAGAAATGAATCCCGCACAACAGAAAGTGCCGGGAGCAGGCATGCGCGCCTTCTTGTGACAAAACACTTACACAAATCACGCGCCATTATCAAAACAACCAGTACTTTTGCGTGTTTAGATTTTGTCTAAACTTGGACGCCCATTCTATTACGCTATGCAACGCCGATATCGTATTATTCCCGACCTGAAACCCAATGAAAGCGCGTGTACGATTGCATTTTCCGATCCTGCGCTGGCGGGAAAATTAACCGCCATGGGCGTATTACCCGGTACGCGGATCGAAATGGTGCGCAAAGCCCCCTTCGGGCAAGCCTATTATGTGAAAGTTGATGGTGTGCGGCTGGCGCTCCGGGAAGAAGAGGCCGCCAGTATTATGTTGGAAATATGAGCGACAGCAAACAAGAGCGGCACTTCCGGGTGGCGCTGATCGGAAATCCCAACAGCGGTAAATCGACGGTTTTTAACCAGTTGACTGGCCTGCGCCAGAAGACTGGCAACTTCCCCGGCGTTACGGTCGATATCAAGGAAGGGCCGGTGCGGTTCCCCAATGGCCTTGTGGCTACGGTAGTGGATTTACCCGGTACCTATAGTTTGTACCCGACTTCTGCCGATGAGAAAATTGTGGCCCGGGTGCTCTCCAATCTTGAAGACCCGGCCTTTCCGGATGCGTTGATCTATGTCGCCGACATCACCAACCTGGAGAAACACCTGCTGCTGCTGACGCAATTGCTCGATCTTAACCTGCCCATCGTGGTCGCGCTCAATATGTGCGATACGGCCGACGCATTGGGCATTAAATACAACGTGGCCAAACTCTCCGACAAACTAGGCCTTCCCGTGATCGCGGTCAGCGGTCGTACCGGCGAGAATATTCAGCGGATGATCGGGGAAATTGAAAAATTGCTGTGCAATCCGGTCAAACCGGCACCCAAAGCGCCGTTTTATACCTTTAGCGACGCTGAAAAACAACTGGCTGAAGCAGTGCGACTCAACCTGGGCATCGAAAATCCCTACCGCGCACTGCTGGTATTGCACCATCGCGAATGGTTGCCGCACCTGCATGCAAGTGACCGCGAAACTCTGGCAACCATTGCGGAAACCAAAAAATTTCAATCGCTGCGCGCACAGGTAGACGAAACGCTCGACCGCTTCGACCGCTTCACGCCGATTGTCCGCGATACGATCCAGCAACCACCCACTTTTCCGAGCACGCCAACCGACCGTTTGGATGCAGTTTTGACCCATCGGATCGGCGGCCCTTTTATCTTTTTCGGGGTAATGTTGCTGGTTTTTATGACCATTTTTTATGGCTATGCGATCACCGGCGACTGGGTGGAGCAAGGAATGGACTGGATAACTCAGTCGATTGGTGCTTTGGTTAGCAGATTAAATAATGCCTGGCTGACCGATCTGGTAACGAAAGGAATTCTGGAAGGTTTCAAGGGGATTTTTGTCTTTGTGCCGCAGATCGCGCTGCTGTTTTTGTTGATCACTATTCTGGAGGAAGTGGGTTATCTGGCGCGGGTGGTGTTTATGTTTGATAAATCCATGCGGCGCTTTGGGATGAACGGCCGCAGCATTGTGGCCCTGATCGGTGGTGGTGCCTGCGCGGTACCGGCCATCATGGGCACCCGTACGATCAGCAACTGGAAAGAGCGGATTATTACCATCATGGTCACGCCTTTTATCAGTTGCAGTGCGCGGATTCCGGTGTATATGGTCTTGATCCCGATTGCGTTGCCGACCTCCGGCTGGTGGACCTGGGCGCTGGTTTTTGGCGGCATGTATTTGTTTGGCATTGTGGCGGCGCTGGGTTCGGCGTACGTTTTCAAAAAAGTATTGCGCACACGCGAAGTGTCCTACCTGGCGCTGGAGATGCCCGTGTACCGCATGCCGCACTGGAGAAATGTGTGGCTGACGGTCTGGGATAAAATCGTCTCCTTTATCTCCGGAGTCTGGAAAACGATCCTGGTGATTACCATTGTTTTATGGGTAATGGGCCATACCGGACCGGGCAATGTATTAGATGTAAAAAAGCAACAAATTGAAAATCAATATGGTACAACGATCCCTGCCGATTCTTTAGCGGATATTGTAGCGGGTGAACAACTGGGTGTTTCGTACCTGGGAATAGTCGGTAAAAGTATCGAACCGGCCATCCGGCCATTGGGATACGATTGGAAAATCGGCATTGCCCTGCTCACCTCCATTGCGGCGCGGGAAGTTTTTAACGGCACGATGTACACAATTTACAGCCTGGAAAGTGTGGGTGAAAAAGAAGACCAGGTGGCGGCCGATCAAAAGCCCTTCGAACGCTATGTGTCGCTGCGCAACCACATGCGCGACGATGTGTACACGCGTGGCAACAAGAAAGGCGAGAAAGTGTACAGCATGGCTACAGGTCTGTCATTGCTGGTCTTTTACGCCCTGGCGATGCAGTGTATGAGCACACTGGCGGCCGTCAAACGCGAAACCGGCCGCTGGAAATGGGCGATTTTACAGTTTGTCTACATGAGTGGAATGGCCTACCTGGGTGCCTGGATGACCTTTCTATTGTTCTCGTAATCACCCCTACTTGCATTTTTTATTTTCCCCCTGCATCTGTTTCCTTTAAAAAAGAAATCAGTCCCGGGAAATAGTGCGTCTGGTCGTCCCACATACTCATGTGTCCGCCTTCGGGACACAGTAAAAAGCGGCCATGGGGCAACTGGGTAGACATCCATTGCATGTATTGCGGATCCATGGTATCGTGGGTAGAACCGATGACCAAGGTCGGCGTTTTGATCTTTGGTAACTCGGCGCTGACATCCCATTTCTCCAGTTTGCCGGAAACGCCGAATTCGCTCGGGCCCTGCATCGACACATATATCTCCTGGTTCAACTTGGCAAAATTGCGGTTTACCGGGTCCGGCCAATCGGCGGCAGGCAGGCGCAAAATGTGTTTTTCGTAAAAATTAGGCCCCAATAATGCCATGTAACGCGGGTTGGCAAAGTCGCCTTTCGCCTCGATCCCCTTTATTTCCTGCAACACGTCCGCCGGCATCTGTTTGGACAAAACCTGCTCGGCATATTCGCCATATTTCGGGCAACTTGCCATCATATTGCTGATAATCAGACCTTTAAGATTGTCCTGGTATTTCAGCGCGTATTGCATCCCCAGAATGCCGCCCCAGGAATGTCCGAGTAAATAGAAATTATCCTTGTTCAATCCCAGCGCAACGCGCACCTGCTCCACCTCTTCCACAAAACGCGGCAAATCCCACAGGCTGGTGTCTTTCGGCTGATCGGAATACGCGGAACCGAGCTGATCGTAATAAATAAACTCAATGCCCTCCTGCGGCAAAAAACTCTCGAACGACTCGAAATACTCGTGCGTACACGCCGGTCCGCCGTGCAACAGCAGCACTTTGATCTTGGGGTTATTGCCAAACCGTTTCGTCCACACCCGAAAATCACCTTTGGGCGTATGGATCGGCACCATGGTAATACCGCCATTGTGGGGGTTTTCATTGCCGGCTTTAAAATATTCGCCCACGGTAATGGATTGACTGTCCGCATGTTGAGCGGGTTGTGTGCACGCCGACAAAAGCATCGCGCATAGCAGCACCGGAAGGAAATATTTCATCGTAGTTGGTTTTAAAACTTGAAAGTGCCCGCCCAAAACGGGTCTAAAAATACATACAATTTTGACTTTCCGGATTGAATTATGCGCGATCGGAGCACTCGTCGCAGCAATGACACTATAAATTTTAGGTATACCGCTGTAAAAAATCGGTGCTTGTTCTAAGTTTACCGCATGAACCGGGTTTTAACGTACAGGCTGCTGCCGCTTTTTGTTGTGTTTGCATTCACCTTGCTGGCGGGGTTGCGGGGGAATTTGCAGACCTGGCCAGGCTGCCTGCCGCCAATATTGGCGGGCGGTGTGGTGTGGATGTTCGCGCGATTGTTACAGCTGCTCTCGCCGGGCACGCTGGTACTTTCCAGGTTGCTGTATAGTGTACTGGCGCTCAGTATGGCTCCGGTTTTTGTGGCGGGTGGGACTGGCGATCATTTTGCGATGGCGGCGATTTTACTCTTGCTCCTGCTCGTCTACAGCCTTGTTTTGGCCGTAGAGGCGGGTAGCCGCAGGCAATTAGTCCACGCCATTGTGCTGCCGATTTTGGGCGTTTGTTTACTTTTTTGGTTAAAAAACGACTTGAATTGGTCCAAATGGTCTTTTTTCAATCTCTTTCGCCGCCATTTCCCCGACGGGCAATACACATTGCCCAACCTTTTGCACGTATTAACACCGTTGTGCCATATCGGCTTTTTCCTGTTTTTGCCGGTACTTTTTGCAGTGGTGAGAAAAACAGATTTTTACCTGGCCACCAAGCAAATCCTGGCGACCGGCCTGATTGGGTATGTCGTACTGATCGGTGGATTACCGGCGCAAAATCAGGTCTGGTTGCTGCCCGCCTACGTACTTGTTTTGTGCTTGCTGTTTCCGGCCTGGGACCGTTTTATCGCCTACGGTTTTTACTTTTTAAAAAAACACTGGATGTATCTGGCGCTCGGCATTTCAGCCACGGTGCAAATAGTAGCGACTACGTTGGTGCTTTTTGGTATTATTTGAGTGAACAGCCTTTATCTTTGCCCATCTTTTGGTAGTTTGTACACCGGTATTGAATTCCGGCAGCCCATCTTAACCAAGCCGATTGCATAGCGGCCGATGCGCGTATACATTACCAGTCAAAAACACACCTGATGTATCCAGACCTTTCCTACCTCCTGCACGACCTGATCGGCACCCCGATCGACAATTGGCTTTCCGTCTTTAAAACATTCGGCTTCGTGCTGGCAATTTCTTTTCTGGTAAGCGCCGTCGTTTATTATAAAGAATTGAAACGGAAGGCTTTAGCAGGCATTTTTGCGCCGTCGTTTGAAAAAGTAATCGAGGGAAAACCGGTCTCGGCCGCTATTCCGGAAATCATTTCCAATACATTGGTCGGACTGATCATCGGCGGTAAAGGCGGATTGATCGCAGCCGATTCCACGGTATTTATGCGCGACCCGGCAGCGGTTATTTTATCGACGGATATGGCCTGGTTGCCCGGTATTATCGGAGCCGCTATTCTGGGTGGGTTGACCTGGTGGGATATTCGCCGGCAGGCACTCCCGCAACCCATTGAAAAGACCTTAAAAATATGGCCGCACGACCGTATCAGCGAATTTACCGTCTGGGCAGCCGTGGGTGGTATCCTGGGTGCGAAGATTTTCGATATTTTCGATAACTGGCAATACTTCCTGCGCGATCCGTTGGGCGCGCTGCTCTCCGGTGGCGGGCTGGCCTTTTTCGGCGGTCTTATCCTGGGCTTTATTGCAGTCGTCACTTTCCAGTACCGTAAAAAAATTCCCTTCCTGCATTCTGCCGATGCCGTAGCACCCGCGCTTACAGCCGGTTATGGTTTCGGCCGGATCGGTTGCCAATTGGCCGGCGACGGCGACTGGGGCATTGCCAATGTGGCACCCAAACCGGGCTGGATGTCTTTCCTGCCAGATTGGATGTGGGCCTATCGCTATCCGCATACGGTGCTCGGCGACGCATTCAGTGAACCGGACAATGCTTTTAAAATCGGTGATATGACGGCGGTGCGCATCGAAGGGTTCAGCGGGCGGTATCCGTTCCAGTTGGAAATACCGGTTTATCCGACGCCTTTTTATGAAATTATCATGATGATCGGCGTGTTCGCGATTTTGTGGTCGATCCGCAAACGGATCACCACGCCCGGTCTCGTCTTTTTTATCTATCTCGGCCTGATCGCCATCGAACGGTTTGCCATTGAAAAAATTCGCGTCAACGAGGTGCATAATGTTTTGGGTATCATCCTGACCCAGGCTGAGATCATTTCGATTTGCCTGTTTTTGATCAGTATTGCCGGCAGCATCTTCGTGATTCGGCGCAATAAAAGGCAACCGGCGGTCAGTGCGCTGGAAGAGGCACCCGACGTAATGGATCAGGATTAATCTTTTCAACCCGCCATTTTCCTGTAATGTCCGACCCTGCCCGTAACACCGACCTGATTCGAGCCGAAGCCCAGCGCCTCGGTTTTGAGTTTGTCGGATTTGCGCGAGCCGAGCGCCTCGATGAAGCCGCTCAACGCCTGGAACAGTGGTTGCACCAGGGGGCACATGGGCGTATGGGTTACATGGAGCAACACTTTGACCTGCGCATTGATCCGACCCGGCTGGTGCCGGGTGCGAAAACGGTTATTTGCCTGACGTTCAATTATTTCACGGAGCAAAAACAGGCGGACCCAACCGCCCCCAAAATCAGTCAGTACGCCTACGGCGAAGATTATCACCAGGTGGTAAAAGACCGACTGAAAGCCCTGTTTCAATACATGCAGGATGCCATTGGCAAGATTGAGGGCCGCTGTTTCGTGGACAGTGCGCCGGTGATGGAACGTGAGTGGGCCCAACGCGCCGGACTAGGCTGGAATGGTCGCAATACCCTGACTATCAATCCAAAACGCGGCTCCCATTTTTTTCTGGCGGAAATAATCTGCGATTTGCCGCTTTTATACGACGATCCGATCCGCGATCATTGTGGTACCTGTCGGCGCTGCATCGATGCGTGTCCGACCGAGGCGATCGCGCCGGAGGGTTATTTTCTGGATGCCTCGAAATGTATTGCTTACCTGACGATCGAATTGCGCGACGAAATACCGTCGCAATTCCAGGAACAGATGGAGAACTGGATGTTCGGTTGCGATATTTGCCAGGATGTGTGCCCCTGGAACCGTTTTTCACAACCGCATCAGGAACCCGCTTTCGAACCATCACCCGAATTGCTCCAACTCACCCGCCGCGACTGGCAGGAACTGACCGTCGAAACCTACACCCGGGTTTTTAAAAAATCAGCGGTCAAGCGCGTGAAATACGCGGGGCTCCAGCGGAATATTTCTTTTTTACTGATTAACGATTAACCATTATACATTAACCGTTAATCATCAGTCATTATATAAGTCTTTTTACCGTGGTTGCAGGCATAATTTGGCCGGTAGCGCCCAGATTTTGCAGCAACAACACACCCGGTGTTTTACCTGCGTCGAGGCTGCCGAGGGTATCGTCGAATCCCAGGGCCTGGGCGCCGTTTAAAGTGGCCCAGCGCAACAGGGTTTCGGTCGGCACGTAGCTTTGATAGCGGGCAATGGTTTTCATTTCTTCCAGGATAGACAATTGCCAGTTGGACGTGAGGCTGTCGGTGCCAAGCGTAACGCGCGCGCCGGTGTCGAGAAACGCCTGGTAATCGGGTAGCCGGTTTTCAATATACAGATTAGCGTTGGGGCAAGTGGCCCAGAACACCTGCTCGCTCCAGGCTTGTGCCGCCTGTATTTCTTCGCGGGTGGTCAGCGTATTGTGTACAAACAACGTGCGGTTATTGGGATTCAGGTGTTGCAGGGCGTAGTAAATAGACGATTTTCCGGTGGCTTCAAAGGCATCCAGTGGAATGCCAAAACCGCCATAGAACTTGACAAATTCGCCGGTTTTGGCCAGAAAAAGTTCATTTTCAGGGGGCGTTTCCTGGTTGTGAATACTCACCGTCACGCCGGCCGGCGCATTGAACGCGTTTATTTTTTGGAACAAATTTTTGCTCACCGTGTACGGGGCATGGGGGACAGCCGTTTTTTGACTACCGGGTGCCAGTGCCAGTTGATCGAACACTGCGACGCCGTTACCAAAGGTTTTTTCCGCCCCGGCTTCTTGTAAAAAATCGAACATTTCTACAAACGTATAATACCGCATCCGCCCGTGCGCCTTAATTGCGAACGTATCGGGGGCGTTGGAAATATCGCCCAGCGCGACGATGCCGCCGGCCAGCATCTCGGCTTCGGCCTGCGCAATGGCGTCGGCAATCAGTTCCGCCGTGGCCCCGCGTTGTGTTACTACGCCGGTAATAAACGGGATAAGACCGGTGCCGGTGTTCACCTTGCCCTTCATGTGCGAAAGTTCGAGGTGGCAGTGCGTATTTACAAAACCGGGAATGAGCGTGCCGGCGTAGCGTTCCAGGCTGGCCGGATCGTGTTGGGCAGCGGTTTCGACAGCCAGGATTTTACCGGTATCGTCGGTAATGACCACGCCGTTTTGCAGCGGTTCGGACGTGATCGGGAACACCCAATCGGCGGTTATTTTGCGCATAATGGATTTTTTTCAAAATGAGTGCAAAAGTAAAGATTGGTGCAGATTAGTCTAACTTTGAGCGCTGGTTTTGGCAAACAGATTTTCAAGCGCTGTAACATGAAATCAACCGCATTCGTCTGCTTTTTGTTTTTGTGTGCGCTCCTGCGCCATGAAACGGTTTTTGCGCAGCAGTTTTTGAAATTGCTGGACAATCCCGCCAAATCGTACGCCAAGCAAATCGCCCGGTTTGCGAATGGTGACCTGCTGATCGGCGATTCGCCACTGGACGGACAAGCGGCCGGTCAGAACCGCGGCGTATCGCTCGCACGACTCGATCCATGTGGCAATGAAATCTGGGCCAAAAGTTACGGCTGGGGCACCAATTACCTGGAATTCAAGGATTTCATCATTACCAATACCGGCGATATTTATGTGCTGGGCAGCGCATACCGTAATTTTGAGGAACTGATCTTTTTGCTGAAACTCAATAAAAACGGCGACCTGCTGCAATTCCGGCTTTTCAACACGGGCACCATCGATCATTTCACCTATTCTATTTCCGCGAAAGGCAATCAGGTGATGGTGTGTGGCCTTTTGCTGGGCTGGGATAGTCAGAAAGAAGGTTTTATCGCGCTTTTTGATGAAAAATTGCGTTTTCAATGGGGTAAACGGTTTTCGCCGTTCGAATCTTTCGGTGCGGGAATCATTGCTGCGGATGGTGGATTTTTGTGCCGGTCGGGCTCGTTTCTGGCCAAATTGAGCAGCCAGGGCGAGCTGCAATGGACCACTGTTTTTACGACGCCCACGGACTTTTACCCTTTTGCCGGACCACTAGCGGTGCCGGGCGGATATGTGCTCGAAGCCTACGGCAATGGATTCGGCTTTTTTTACAAAATAGACCTCGCCGGAAACCTGGTCTGGAAAAGCGATCAATTCCCGACCGCCAAATATCCGGCCGGCCTTTCGTTGCATCCGGATGGTACGATGCTGGCCAACTGGAACAGTCCGGGCAACGGCGAAAATTTCCCCTCCCTGCTCCGGCTTTCTCCCGAAGGTGCGATTTTACAACCGCGCAAACTGGTCAGCAGTCTTTCGTTCAATACCGGTCGTACGTTTCATTCGCTGGATAAAAATAATACGCTGGACATCGTGGGCAGCACCGACCCATACAACAGTAAACCGGATAAGGTGGCAGATTTCCTATTTCAATTTCCATTGGATGTTACGGATGGGGATTGTTATCGCTGGGAACCGCTGGAAACAGTGGTTCCGAATGATATTGCGTTTGGATTTCAGTCCATCGATACCATCGCGCAAACGGAAGTAATGACGGAAATGAATGCCGGTTCGGTTTCCGTAGCGGTCGTGCAGCACAGTTATGCGGAGATATGCGACCTTTCCGCGCGGCAACAGACCATTGCGGTCGACACCTTTTTACCTTGTGAAGAACCTTGGTTGGTACACTTGCCGGGGCCGGGGTTTACCTGGGATGATGAGAACCTGGATAATCCCCGGCTCCTCACCATGGCCGGCGAATACCGCGCCACGGATAATGGCTGCGCTACATCGATCACGTATGTGTATACCCTGCGCAAGGGGGCGTGTAAATGCCCCGTGTACATACCCAACATTTTCAGTCCCAATCAGGACGGCTGGAACGACCGGCTGGAAATTTCTACCGGTTGCGCCTTGCAATCTTTGCGCCTGCGCGTCTATGACCGATGGGGCAATGCCATATTCGAAAGCAACACGCCAGAGGCTTTTTGGGATGGCGCGGGTACGCAAAAACCGGCAATGGCAGGCGTGTATCTGGTAGCGGTTGAGTATACGTTGCTGGACGATTCGGGCCAGTTGCAAAAAGGCAGTGTACAGCGGGATGTCACGTTGTTGCGGTGATCGTTCCACTATAAATTCGGAAATCTTTCACCTGCCCGACCATTTTCGGAACTACCCGGTCCGGTATGTGCCATCTCCCAACCGATCATCGCGGTTTTGCGCGCGCTGCCCCAGTGGTACTGGCCAATATTGCCGGCTTTGCGGATCACGCGGTGACAGGGGATCAGGAACCCAATCGGATTGGCACCCACGGCAGAACCAACGGCTCGTACGGCATTCGGACTGGCTACAGCCCGGGCAATTTGTTCGTACGTGGTGACTGCGCCGGAGGGGATTTTCAGCAAGGCCTCCCAGACTTTGAGTTGAAAATTGGTACCCTGCGCCAGAATAGTCAGGTGCTGTAAGTCCGTTTTCTCCGGCGTAAAAATTTGTTGCACATAGCGCTGCGTAATGTCCGGGGCATGCTGTAAAACGGCAAAATTCCACTTGTGCCGGAATGCTTCAAATTCGGTGCGCTGTTGGTCTTCATCGATAAAACTGAGTCCGCAAATGCCCCGGTCGGTGGCAGCAATAAAACACATGCCGAATGGCGTACTGTGATAACCATAATTGATGGTGAGCCCCAGCCCGCTCTGCCGGTAGGCGCCGGGCGTGACGCCTTCGATATTGACAAACAGGTCGTAGACCCGTGATTGGGCCGAAAGTCCGACGGCAGCGGCAGCGTCCTGTACGCTTGCAAATGCGTGGATACGGCTGCGCAAAAAATCGAGCGTAAGATATTGAGCGAATTTTTTGGGACTTACACCGGCCCATTCGGTAAAAATGCGTTGAAAATGCTCGGGCGACAAGTGCACCTGTGCGGCTACCGCGTTGAGATCGGGTTGGGTTTTGAAATTTTCCGTGAGGTATTCAATCGCGGCGGCTACCCGTTGGTAATTTAAATTGTGCGTAGTCATGTTGTAATTTTTTTGACAAAGGTCGGGTCGCAGCCTAACCTGAGCAACCCGGAACTTGTGAATCCGACCCCGACCGTGAAATTCCGTATGGAAAACCCGGGTACTATTTTAGGGTTTCAAACGAATATTGTTGGTGAAATCTAAAAGTACCTGTTAAGATTTGTTAAGGCGCATCCAGTGCATTTTCGGGCGATTTAACTTTGCTAGTCCTTTTAAAACAGTTCTTTTAAAACAGTTCTTTTAAAACAGTTCTTTTACGTTCAATTAACGACAATACCATGAAAACAAATCTTACTATTCCTCCCATCATTATTGTATTAATACTGGTGGCCGACGCTTTATATGCCCAAAATGCCCGTCGCTCCGCAATAGTACTCTATAGTGGCGTCGAAAGAACCTTGTACTGGGACATGATTTGTCCGCACAATGGCCTTGAATACAATTATGCGTTGACGGACTGGCTGCAGGTGAGCGCAGGAGTAGGGTTTGCCAGACGAACATCGTTTCATGTGACTGCGCAGCCAGTCTATCAGATCGTGCAGAATATTGAGCCGAATATAAATATTTTGTGCTCCGTTGCCGGCAATTACGCTACCAGAAACAACCTGCGCATTGGCCTTGGATTGCTGCATATTGCCACTAAAGTCGATTATTCGCCGCGCTTTGAGGTAAAAGACAACGAAATACTGTCTATTCAACGAGAAAAGTATGCAGTCGGCAGCAATGCGGTAAGTCTGCTGCTGCAAGATGATTTTATGATTTACAAGCAGTTTTTTATCGGACTGCAAGTAGGTTATAATTTCTATATCGGTGATAATAACCGAAAGCCCCTCTCGATTGTGGCAACCGAGCGATTTAATGGATTTACCAGTACGGTTGGTATCACTACGAATCCATTACCTGTTTTACACGGTTTATTACGGCTGGGTTACAAATTCTAGTTGCCTTTGCTGTCCATCAGGTCAGGTCAAATCTACCGGGTTTGCTGTACAATAAGCGACTTTACAATTTCTATTTCCGTATGGATGTCCTGGAATAGCGCATGTACGGCCACCGCTTCAAACGCATCCAGTTGTTCCAGTTGTAAAGCCTGTTGTGATAAGGTGCCCAGACAAGCCGAGAGCGCCGTTCCTTTCAGGGAGTGACCGGCGGCCTTGATGGCGGATAGATTCTTTTCGCGGATGTGTTGTTGCAGCTCTTGCGGGAAAGTATCCAGATATTCCCCGATAAGCAACAGCAAACCGTGCATAGTTTCTTTGTTGTTGCCTACCCGGCGCTGGAATTCGGTTACATCGAAATGCGCATCGGTAGTTGCTTTCATTGTAATGGGCGCTAAGGGTGTTTGTGGTGGCGCGAACAGCCATTTTTTGATGACCTGTTCAATCGTGTGTGGCAAAATAGGTTTGCTGATGTAATCATCCATGCCCGCTTCGAAGCACTTTTCCTTTTCATCTTTTGCTGTGCCGGCGGTTAAGGCAATAATGGGAATACGTCTGTCTGTTTCAAGTTGACGGATAGCGACGGCGGCGGCATGCCCGTTCATCTCGGGCATTTGTATATCCATAAAAATGAGGTCTGGAAGTTGTCTTTTGTAATGATCGATGGCTTCTAGTCCATTCGTAGCCTCCACAATAATTGCGGACGGCAGGATGTTCCGAAAAATCGCCTTTGCCAAAAACATATTGGCGGCATTATCTTCCGCAATAAGAATCGTAACGTCGTCCACCCGGGTGTGCAGGTCGTTCGAGCCGGGATGTAAGGGAAGATTTGCCGCAACAGGATTGGTGCTGATCGCTCCTGTCAGCACCTGTGCCGGCGCGGGTTTGAAAGTGGCGTCAAAGTAAAATGTACTGCCTTTGTCGGGCTCGCTTTGCAGGTGTAGCTCGCTCCCCATCAAGCCGAGCAATTTATTGGAAATGGTTAAACCCAGTCCGGTGCCGCCAAAGCGACGGGTCGTGGAAGTATCTTCCTGTGCGAATGCCTCAAATATTTTTTGCTGATTTTCCAGTTTGATACCGATGCCTGTATCTTTTACAGAAAATCGCAACCGGGTTTGTAATGGTGCCGGAGCCGATAAAGTTTGCACTTTGAGTTCTATCTCACCGGTGGCGGTAAACTTGACGGCATTGCTTAGCAAATTGATCAGCACTTGTTTTAAACGAATGCCATCGGCCCAGACGTACCGGGGAACTGTCGGATCAATGGTCAGGCGGACGGCCAATTTTTTTTGCTGCGCCTGATAGGTTATTACATCCAGCACTTGACTGCCGATCGCCGGCAATTCCGTTTTTTCAATCGCCAATTCCAGCAGACCCGACTCAATCTTAGAAAAGTCCAGGATGTCGTTAATGACTTCCAGTAGTGAATTGGCCGATCGGTACACCAGTGACATGAATTCCTGCTGGGTAACATCCAGTCTGGTTTTCATCAGCAGGTCGGAAAAGCCGATCACGCCATTCAGTGGGGTGCGCAATTCGTGACTCATATTGGCTAAAAATTCCGATTTGGCGCGATTGGCCGCTTCGGCCTGTTGTTTAGCCTGCAATAATTCCCGTTCGACTGCTCTTCGTTCCGTGACATCGGTGCCGATAATTACCATCGCTTTACGGGTGCCATCTTTATAAAAGACGGGCATTTTTCGCACTTCGTTTTCGCAGATCATGCCGTTTTCATCTTTGAAATACTCGGTAAAAATCGACAATTTGCCATTGGCCCAGGTCTTTTCATCATTTATCAGGCAAATTTCATATTCATCGGCCAAGGTCGGATTGGTGAGGGTCATTTGCCGGTCCGTTTGGCCAAGCCAGTCAAAATTGTGCAGGTGGAAAATTTTTCTCGCCACCTCATTGGTAATCAGCCATTTTCCGCCACCATCCTTAAAGAAAATAGCATCGGGAATGCTTTCAACGAGCGACTCCAGACGTTCTTTAGTCACCAGCAATTCTGTCTCTGCCCGTTTACGATCGGTTATATCGTACATAATGCCGTTCCAGATCAGCGTCTCCCCCTCCGAAGTTTGTGGAAATGCTTCCAGGTGCACCACCCGCGTTTCGTTGCGCAATAAAATTTTCCCCTCCCATTCAAAAATATTTCTAAATTTTACTACCTCTTCCAGATGGTAGATGAAAAATGAAATATCCTCCGAACTGATTATTTTAGTGGGTGTTTTGAAGATGCGCAAAAGGTCTGCTTCCGGCAGTCCGGTCATTTCGCACAAACGCGGACTTACGTATAATAACTGATTGGTGCCATCCGGGAAACGCGCGAATTTAAAAACGCCGACCGGGATGGTTGCGACCAGTTCCTCATAGGCGCGCTGGCTCTTTTTCAGTTCGATCTCGGCTTGCTGGCGTTTGTCCGCTTCTAATGCCAGCGAGACAATATCGGCAATCGAGCGGGCGAAAAAGAGGTCGTCTTCCGTCCATTTTTTGGGTAAGTCTCCGGTATGTTCACAGCATACCACGCCGACCAACTTGCCGCCGATCCGAACAGGCACGTCCAACATTGCCGTGATATGCAAAGGTGTAAGGTATGTATCGGCGAATTCAAACGTATGTTCATTGGTGCGAGCATCCACTGCGACAATTGCCAAACCGGTTTGAATACCCTTGAAATAGGCTGGAAAATCGCGCGCAAGCAAGATAGCGCCATTGGAATGCCGGTCTGTTTTCAATTCATATAAGTCGCGGCAAATGAGGGAAACGCCGGTATAGTCCCAGATGCTGACCCGATCGACCCGAAGGCCCTGTGCGGCCGCTTTATTGATTGCCTGTAAGCAGATTTGTAAAGAAAGATACTGTTCGAAAGGCGTGGTGGAAATCTGGGTCAAGATCCTTTTTTGCAAGGCGAGTACTTTCTGATGTTGTTCGCGTGCTATTTCTGCTTCCTTCTTTTCGGTGATATCTGAGCAGATGCCGGAAACCCGGATTAATTCCCCGGCATCATTTTTAATGGAAAACGACTTTTCGTAAATCCATTTTATCTGACCGTCTGGGGTCTTGATTTTGTATTCTACCGCATAGGGGGTTTTCTGTGAAAATAATCCGGCGAGATAAGTCGCTTTTTCCGCGTTTTCGGCTAGCACGTAGTCTTGCAGATAGTTTGGCTGATTATAAAAATAGGTCTGGTCGACACCCAGTAATTTTTCACAGGAAGGGCTCATGTAAATGTACTTTTGATGAAGGGTATCGTACAGCCAAAAGACATCTTCAATGGTATCATTTATTTGCCGGAAATTATTTTCATTTTCCTGGATAATGCGCTCATTATTAACCCTTTCAATCCCGTTTGCAATATTGGTTGCCAGTGACTGCAAGATGTTTAATTCGTCAGCCGACCAGATTCGCATCATTTTGCAGTCGTCGAAGCCAATAAATCCGCAAAAGTTATTTTTGATAAAAATGGGAAGCAACAGCAGGGATAAAATATTTTTCGCCTGCAGTACTTGCCTTATGGTAGAATCCTCCAATTCGCTTACGATAGAATGGACTGGTTTGTTCTGTAATATCGGCACCAGATAATTGCCAAAGGCCGCATAGGGCATATTTTGTAGATATGGATTATTGATTTCTGCGCTAACCGTAGCGTTGGTCCATTCAATTTTTTGACTCACCTGGTGGGTCTGAGGGTCATTTTCAAAGAAATAAACCCGGTCTGCCTGGATGGCCTGTCCGATGATCGGGAAAGTTTCGGTCAGGGATTCATAAATATTTTTACTGATCAATATTTTTTCGGTCGCCTTGGCGATTGCTGCCAGCATCTCACTTTTGTAGAGTAATTCCTGCTGATTGGCAATCAATGTAGCTTCGATTTGTTTGCGCGCGGTGATATTACGCGCTATACAGATAATTTCGTTTGCTTCGCCCTGCTCATTGTATGGCGTTGAAATGGCGATGCTGAACCACTTTTTCTGCTCCCCAAATAGTCGCCAAACCTCTGTATATGCAATCCCTCTGGTCGTCAGTGCCTGTGCGATCGCATCGCTGAAAAGTGCTACAGAGTCAGCCGAGTAATCAATGTCACTGATGTGTTTACCGATGAAAAACGAGACTGGTCGCGAAATATCCTCAATGCTTTTATCGTAGTTATAATATTCTGTGAAGACTAAATTTCTGTCTAGCACGAATACAAATTCTCCCGAACTGGTTAATAATACGTGTAACCGATCATTGGTTTGACGCAGCCCGGCTTCGGCATCCTTGACAGCCGTGACATCCCTTCCGACCTTAATGGTTAAGTCTGCATACACCGCATCGTCCTGCCACTCGATTAATCTATCCGTTCCTGTTTTGGTAATAACTTTTTGCAGGACCGGCTGCGTGGAAGGTTTTTCGATGAACTGCTGCAGGTCGGATGGATCGGCTAACCGACCCGACCACTCCATTCCGATGATTTCTACTTGGCTATAGCCCAGTATGCTTTTTACATTTTCACTCACAAAGGAAATCTTGCCTTTACGATCGATTCCGATGACCAGCAAGGTGCCGTTATTGACCACGTTATAAGCCCAATACAGGTTTTTTCGGATATTCAGGTCGATAGCATATTTGGCATAATTTAAGGCGATGGCAACCAGGATTATATTATAGTTTAATACTAAAAAATTGAGATCGATCATCCCGCTCAAGTGCATGCTTAACAGCGCGACAAACGAGGCCAATACATACATGAAATAGAAGCGGATGGTGTAAAAAGCATAATTAGCGAACATCATAACGAGCGTAAATTCGACCACGGTCGGCAAATCCGCCGGCAACCGACTCATATTGTAATAAATAAATCCGCTGTAAATAATATAAAACCCTAAAAATATCCGGTGCATATTCTTTTTGAGCAGCTCTACCGACCGGCTACCATAGAATAAGGCAATACAAAAAATACCAAAAACCAGGTTGGAAAGTAGTTGACTCTCGGCCCGCACCTTAAATATCTCCATAAAAATTTCAGTTGCCGGGAAAGAAATTCCGAGCACCAAAAAGTATAACCGGTAGTTATCCGGGTGTAAGGCCAGATCCCTCACATTGTTCAGATAAGTATGCCGTCGCATGAAATAGTACTTGCCCAGCAGCAAGAAAATCGCCACGATCAACGCGGCTATGACAACTGCGAGCATCCAGTTTTGCATCAGTAAATCCATGGTACTATATATTTACAAGGCATTGTTAGGGATATGCCTGATTCGTAATAGGCAGGCACAAGGTCCAATATACGACAACCGACCTAATGCCCGGATAAATGGCAAAGATAAACACCCTGCAAGGGTCTGAAATGGTCGGCTGTATATAAATGTAAGTATAATACCATAAAAGCCGAAATTCGACATTTGGCCGACATTAACTTATTATTGCGCTACATTTGGCCAAAAATGAAAACGCATGTACCGACAGATCATTCGAAATTTGCTCCAGCAGGCGCTTATTACGCCGGCGGACGCCGGAAAAATAACGCAATTTGAAACACGCAAACCCTTTTCGCTGCATTGGGAATTAAAAACCATGCTGTATCTGGGCGTCTTGCTGCTGAATGTAGGTCTTGGGGTGCTCGTTTATGAAAACATCGATTCGATCGGCCACGTCGTTATTATTACGGCCATCGGACTGGTCAGCGTTGGTTGTTTTTGGTACGCCATCCGCCATCGTTATCCGTTCTCATTGGGTGAAGTAAAAAGTCCCACGCCTTATTACGACTATATATTACTACTGGGTTGCCTTACATTGCTGTTGATGGAGGGCTATTGGCAGTATCAATACCAGATTTTTGGCACGCGCTACGGGCTGGCCACGTTTATTCCCATGGTCCTGTTTTTTGCCATCGCGTACTGGCTCGACAATCGCGGGGTCCTTTCCCTGGCCATTACGGCGCTGGCATCCTGGATGGGTATCACTGTGTCCTTGCAGGAAATTCTGACCAAAAATGATTTCAGCAGCCAGGCTATCGCACACACCGGTATTTTTCTGGGGGCCTTACTGACCGTTATTCCATTTGCGCTGGAACGCATAAATATCAAAAAGCACTTTTCGCTCACCTACCTCAACTTTGGCGTGCATATCGGCATGATCTCCTGCCTTGCCGGGTTGTTTTTGCTGGATATAAAGATCGTTTATTTTGCGCTGCTGTGCCTGTTTACCGGCTTCTTTATGTGGTATGCCCGCACCCGGCACTCGGTTTATTTTCTGACGGTGGTCATCGTGTATAGCTATATAGGCATCACCTACGCCATCTTTACGGCCCTGCCAGATTTTAATCCGTGGTTTTATCTCTTCTATTTCCTGATTTCCTGTATCGGCATTATCGTCTTTCTGACCAACTATAAAAAGTTCTTTAAAAACTATACGCCATGATTGCTTACAACCGCGATTGGCTGGATGCCCTGCTGACCAAAAAAACCGCTGCGCAATGGCATGAAAAAGGATTGTTATCGGATAGTCAATGGAGTAGCATCCAAGCCGGCTACCCGGCCGGTTTTTACTCGCCAAACCTGTTTATCCGGATTGGATTGGCTATTTTCGGACTAATACTCCTGTCTGCCGTAATGGGGCTCATTACCTTGTTTTTCAGTCCCGATTCTGAACTCGCCTTTTTTCTGTTGTCCATCGTATGGGGCGTTATGTTCCTGGTTATACTGGAAGTGTGGGCAGTGCAGCGGGCGCATCACTTTGGCAGCGGCATCGACGATATGTTGTTGTACACTGGAATATGTGCCATTATCGGGGGCCTGTACTATGTGATTCCCAACTCGGCCGGACCCTTACTGTACTGTTGCATTGCGTGGCCGTTCCTGGTGATCGGCAGCATTCGTTATCTCGATCACTTGCTGACCATTGCCGCGTTTATTTGCTCTTTGCTGATCATCCTGTTGATTGTCAAGGAGATACCTGATATGGCGCTTTACCTGCTGCCATTTTCGGGCATGATTTTCTCAGGAAGCGTATATTTTGGCGCGCGGCGTGGTCAGCAAAATTACACCTGGCGGCATTGGCATAACTTACTGGTGATGTTGGAATTACTGGCACTGGTCACTTTTTACGCGAGCGGTAATTATTGGGTCATTCAGCAAGCTGGATTGGAGTGGTTTGCACTGGAGCAGGTGCCGATCGCCTGGTTTTTCTGGGCGTTTACGTTTGGCGTTCCGCTACTGTATATAATGGCCGGTTTATCCATCAAGGACCGGTTGTTGCTCGACATCGGGCTTGGGTGTATTGGCGCAGCTGTTTTTACGTTCCGCTATTACTTCCAGGTCTTGCCATTGGCCTGGGCCGGTACGATCGCCGGTGCCGTTTTATTTATCCTCGCATATACTGCCATCCGTTATTTGCATAGATACGACCGCGTCTTTACGTATGCTGCAGAGACGGACAAATCGCTGCTACAGGAAGTGGAGGAACAATTGATCGAACAGACAATTGCCAACCAGCCGTCGGCCACACCACCTGCGCAACAGGATACTTTTGGCGGCGGTCAATTCGGCGGCGGCGGCGCCGGAGATAATTTTTAGTTATAACTGTCAATTAGTCTTAGCATCGCTACATTTTCTTACCTTTGCCCTCCGAAATGAAAAAACGACTCTGCACATTTTTCACCTTCGGATATACCGGAAACAAGTCATCTTGACTTGTTTCCGGTATTTTTTTAAGATCTTCTTTGATTCGAAAGCACAACATTTGCTATGCCACGCGATACATCCATCCAATCCGTTCTCATCATTGGCTCCGGCCCAATTATTATCGGCCAAGCCTGCGAATTCGACTATTCCGGTACCCAGGCCAGCCGCTCGCTGCGGGAAGAGGGTATTAAAGTCAGCCTGATCAATTCCAATCCGGCCACCATCATGACTGATCCGGTCACCGCAGACCATATTTACCTGCGGCCACTCACACCGGAAAACATCGAACAGATTTTGCAGGAACACCAGCAGGACGATAACCTGCCCACGATCGACGCCGTACTCCCGACGGTAGGCGGTCAGACCGCGCTCAACCTGGCCATTGAATGCGAGAAAATGGGCATTTGGGAGCAATACGGCGTGCGCATGATCGGGGTGGATACCAATGCGATTGAACTGACCGAAAACCGGGAAAAATTCAAGCAACTCGTCTTGGAACTGGGGATGCACGTGGCACCGTCCTTTATCGCCAACTCCTATCTGGAAGGCAAAGAGGCCGCACAAAAGATTGGTTTTCCATTAGTTATCCGCCCGAGTTACACATTGGGCGGTACCGGCGGCGGCTTTTGCATGAAAGAAGAAGACTTCGACGAAGCGCTCAAACGCGGTCTCTCCGCATCCCCTACGCACGAAGTGCTGGTGGAAAAAGCCGTATTCGGCTGGAAAGAATTTGAATTGGAGCTGCTGCGCGACAACCTGGATAACGTCGTCATTATCTGTACCGTCGAGAATCTCGACCCGATGGGTATCCACACCGGCGACTCGATTACCGTAGCGCCGGCCATGACGCTTTCCGATACCGCTTATCAGCAAATGCGCAACGATGCGATGACCATGATGCGCGCGCTGGGCAATTTCGCCGGCGGCTGTAATGTGCAATTTGCACAAAACCCGGCCACGGAAGAACTGATCGCCGTAGAGATCAACCCGCGTGTATCGCGCTCTTCGGCGCTGGCCAGCAAAGCAACCGGTTATCCAATTGCTAAAATTGCCGCCAAACTAGCCATTGGTTACTCGCTGGATGAACTGAAAAATCAGATTACCAAGACTACCTCGGCTTTCTTCGAGCCAACCCTCGACTATGTAATTGTAAAAATGCCCCGCTGGAATTTTGACAAATTTCACGGTGCCGATCACCGCTTGGGTTTGCAGATGAAATCGGTCGGCGAGGTGATGGCGATCGGCCGTTGTTTCAATGAAGCACTGCAAAAAGCCTGTCAGAGTCAGGAGAACAACCGCACCGGTCTGGGTGCCGATAAAAAAGAGTGGTTGCGTACCGACGATATTATGGAACGCCTGGAAAAGGTGTCCGACGACCGCATTTATCGCGTGAAAGACGCGCTGCGCTTGGGTATTCCTTCCAAAACGGTCCAAAAATTCACTGGCATCGACCCCTGGTTTATCGGTCAGATCAAAGACCTGGTAAAAATGGAGGAACGACTGCTGCGCTTCAACGTGCCGGATGACATTCCGACGGACTTCTTTATCGAACTCAAAAAGAACGGGTACTCCGATGCACAAATCGCCTGGTTGCTGCGCGTCGATGAAAAATTCGTTACCGCCGAACGCAAAAAACGCGATATCCGCCGGGTCTTTAAAATGGTGGATACCTGCGCCGGCGAATTTGAAAGTAAGACCAATTATTTCTACTCCACCTTCGACGACCGCAACGAAAGCATCGTTTCCGATCGGAAAAAGATCGTCGTGCTGGGCTCCGGCCCCAACCGGATCGGACAAGGTATCGAATTCGACTATTGCTGCGTGCACGGCATCCTGGCCATCAAAGAGGTTGGTTTTGAGGCCATTATGGTCAACTGTAATCCAGAAACGGTGTCTACCGATTTTGATATTGCCGACAAACTGTACTTCGAGCCGGTGTATTGGGAGCACCTGGAAGAAATTCTGGAGCATGAAAAACCGGACGGCGTGATCGTGCAACTCGGCGGTCAGACCGCCTTGAAACTCGCCGAAAACCTGCACAAAAAAGGCTGGAACATCATCGGCACGTCGTTCGACAGCATGGATATTGCCGAAGACCGCGGCCGCTTCTCGGAGTTGCTGCACGACCTTGAGATTCCGTATCCGCAATTTGGCGTCGCCCGCGATGTGGATGAAGCGCTGGATGTCGCCAAGCGCATCCCCTACCCGCTGCTGGTGCGCCCATCGTACGTGCTCGGTGGCCAGCGCATGAAAATCGTTATCAACGACAACGAACTAGAGCGCCAGGTATTGAGTATTTTCAAGCACCTGCCAGACAACCGCGTGCTCATCGACCAGTTCCTGGAACGCGCCAAAGAAGCGGAAATCGACGCTATTTTCGACGGCGAAGATTTCCATATCATGGGCCTGATGGAACACATCGAACCGGCCGGCATTCACTCCGGCGACAGCAGCGCGGTGTTGCCGCATTACTCGCTGGGTCCGATTGTCGTGCAAACCATGGCTGAATACGCGGAAAAAATAGCCCGCACGCTGAATATCAAAGGACTGATCAATATCCAGTTTGCGATCAAAGATGATAAAGTATACGTGATCGAGGCCAATCCGCGCGCCTCCCGCACTACGCCGTTCATCGCCAAAGCCTACGGCGTGCCATACCTGAATATCGCGACCAAAGTGATGCTGGGCACCCACAAACTCCGCGACTTCGATATCGTGCATAAACTGGATGGATATGCGATCAAAATTCCCGTTTTCAGTTTTGAAAAATTCCCGAACGTAGACAAACGCCTCGGACCGGAAATGAAAAGTACGGGTGAGGCGATTTACTTCATCAAGGACCTGAAAGACCCGTATTTCCGGGAGTTGGATCGGAATCGGAGTATGTATTTGTATAATTAAAAGCGTGCTTTTGTAAACACAAGTATAGTAAAAACAAGACAAATCATGAATTCCCTGATCCAGCACCGCAAAATCAAGCGATAAATCCGTGCGTGATTTGTCGCTTGATTGCGCTCGAATAAATATCTTTATTAGCAGACCCAATGCTGGAAAATCGAACATTCTGGAGCATAAACTAACAAAAACAAATAAATGAAAGCAATACAAATTCAAAATTACGGCGACAGTTCAACTTTAAAAATAGTAGAAACTGCAAAGCCAACCATTGAAAACAATCAGGTTTTAATAAGAATCAAAGCATCGTCAATCAATCCAGTGGATATAAAAATTAGAATGGGATATTTGGCAGTTATGTTGCCTAAAAATTTTCCTATGGTGTTGGGTTGGGAAGCATCGGGAATTATTGAAGAGGTCGGAGATCAAGTGCAAGATTTAAAACTTGGCGATGAGGTTTATACAATGCCCAATTTTATGCAAGGCGGAACCTATGCAGAATATGTAGCCGTAAATGGCAATGAGGTAGCATTAAAACCAACAACAATTTCGTTTGAAAAAGCATCAACCGTGCCAATGGTAGCCGGAGCAGCGTACACTTCATTAATAAAAGTGGCACAAGTTTCAAGTGGGCAAAAAATTTTAATTCACGGTGCAGCAGGAGCCGTTGGTACTTATGCAGTTCAAATGGCAAAAGAAAAAGGACTGTATGTGATAGGAACAGCATCGGGTGCCGGAATTGAATTGTTGAAAAACTTGGGAGCAGACGAAGTGATTGACTACACTACAACCGATTTTTCAATAGTAGTAAATGACCTTGATGTGGTATTGGATTTAGTGGGTGGCGAAACTTTAGAAAAATCTTACAACATAGTAAAGAAAGGAGGAATATTAGTTTCAACAGTGATGCCACCATCAACAGACAAAGCTACTGAATTAGGCATTAGGGTAGCGATGACCAACACAATGCCCGATGTTGCGATGCTCCATGAAATTGCAACATTAATTGATGCAGGAAAATTACAAGTGCAAGAACCGATTTTATCGACCTTAGACAATGCACAGGCTGACCAACAGACTATAGAAAACAGAGTAGCAAAAGGGAAGATTGTATTCCAAATTAATTGAATTTGCCGCTTAATGAAACAGGAAGTTGGTTTATGGATATGCGTTTTTACACTAAAGCCAATATGGAAAATTGATTTGTAACCTTACAGCATGACCTGTAAAGACTATGCCGGACAAATCAACAGTGGCGAAGATTATCCGCTACTACGCCCTATATTCTTCATTGGCGTATTGGATTTTAATTATTTTTCGGGAAAGGACTACTTATCTTCTCATCTGATTGTAGATGAAGAAACGGGAGAGTGTTCATTCAAAGATTTGAAGTTTCGGTTTATTGAATTAGAAAAATTCAATAAAAAGGCACATGAATTAAAAAACATAATAGATAAATGGGCTTTTTTCATCAAAAACGCAGCGGAGTTAGAAGTTATGCCAGAAAATATTGATGATGAAGGATTGAAACAGGCATACGAAGAAGCGGCACAGCACAATTGGACGAGAGAGGCGTATGACGCGTATATCTATTCAGGCATAAGAGACCAAGATGATAGGGGAAGAATCGAA
>JBBRDQ010000011.1:0-49268 GCA_038203695.1 Chitinophagales bacterium | reverse complement strand
CAGTTCAAATCCAGACAAGAAGAATATTGCATATTACGTTCGGTTATCGATACTACTATCAAAAATGGAAACTCCGTTTTTGGTGCTATCTCCGCTTTGGCTCACCTAAAAATGCCGCCGAAGGCGGCTGTATAGTTACGCATTTTTTAAACGCCCAGCAACAATTTATACGTCACCGCGCCGCAAATGCCGCCCACGATCGGCGCAACCACGGGAATCCAGGCGTACGGCCAGTCCGAATCGCCTTTGCCGGGGATGGGCAAAAAAGCATGCGCGAGGCGCGGACCCAGATCGCGCGCCGGATTGATCGCGTAACCCGTCGTGCCGCCCAGTGAAAGTCCGATGGCCATAACCAGC
Organism: Chitinophagales bacterium; assembly: GCA_038203695.1. Classification (GTDB taxonomy): domain Bacteria; phylum Bacteroidota; class Bacteroidia; order Chitinophagales; family Saprospiraceae; genus M3007. Next base: position 48,911 of record JBBRDQ010000011.1, on the reverse strand, counting down.
AAACCGACCGCCAGTGGATTTAATCCGTCGGCGAATTTGCCCGTGCCGAGTGCCGAGAGTCCAAATAACAACACGAACGTGCCGATAAATTCACTGATAAAATTGCCGGTCGTGTGGCGGATCGCCGGTGCCGTAGCGAATGCCGCCAACTTGGTCGCTTTGTCTTCCGTGCGCCGCCAGTGCGGCAGATAATGCACGTACACCAGCACCGCGCCGATGATCGCGCCAATCAACTGACCAGCCAAGTAAAAAGGCACATCCGCCCATTTATTGTCCGTGACGGCGATGCCCAGCGTGACCGCTGGATTGAGGTGCGCATGGCTGACATGGCCGACCGCGTAGACCGCAAAGGTGACCGCCAGCGCCCAGCCGACGGTGATCACCAGCCAGCCGGCATTTTCGTTTTTGGTGTCGCGCAGCACGACGCCGGCGACGACGCCGTTGCCCAGCAGGACGAGCAGGGCAGTGCCAATAAGTTCAGCGAAGAAAATTTGCATATTAGTTCAGGTAAAGGCGTGAAATAGGGGTGGCAAACATACAACATCGGATTAATTTTACGCAGGGAAGCACGTGTGCTTAAAAATACCCGTCATGGCAGGATGGCAGAACAGATTACCCGGATTTGGCGGATTGATACGGATTTCTCAAGTTACGGCAGGCATATTTGCAGATCTTGGCACCAGGCATACACCACGTGAATGGCTGATTTGCCACCTTGAGAATGAGGTAGTTGCTGCTCTTTTTTGTCGCACTACCGCGTATCTTTTTGCCATCTATACTGATTACCGTACCTTGCGCCAACTCAATGTCCATCGTCGTTCAGTTGATGAAAACGTCTCAAAAGCCCGGTAATCAATCAGGGAAATTACCCGATTGACTGTGTCATGCGAAGGAATACCATTTACATAGGGCAAATATTTACGCAGCCAACTCAACTTTTCTTCTCCAAAATCCACGATCTCATCCCACGCCTCAAATTCACTCAAAACAGCACTGGGGTATTGAAATAAAGACCAGCATAATAACTGAGCACTATGACCAAAATACACCATTTAAATTGCGTTAAAATTGTGTCGCCAATTAACGACAATGTCTGCGGACACTGTTTATTAATCCAGGAAAACGACCACCTTATTTTAGTAGATACGGGTATCGGACTGTTAGACACCCAACATCCCGCGGAAAGAATCGGTCAGCAACTCATCGAGATAGTTGGCTACCGCTTCGATGAAAGTCGGACCGCCCTAAAACAAATAGAAAAACTGGGGCTTGATCCTGCCAAGGTCACGGATTGTATTATTTCGCATTTAGACAATGACCACATCGGAGGGCTCGCTGATTTCTCGGATGCGACCGTTCACGTTGGCATGGAAGAACTGGAAAATTACAATTCCGACAACCCCAGATACTTAAAAACACCGTTATCCCACCAGCCTACTATCAGGACCTATCATAAGACCGATCTGAGTTGGTTCGGATTTGAAGCACGGAAAATCAACGCCGATTTCGAAACTGAAATTTTTCTTATCCCGCTTTTTGGACATACTACAGGACATTGTGGCGTTGCCTTACAAGTGGACAATAAATGGCTATTTTACATCGCAGACGCCTATTATATGCGCGTAGAGCTTACCGATAATAACCATCCTGTAAACGAGTTGGCTACCATGAGAGCCGATGATAATGCCGCAAGAATGGCTACGGTTGATAAAATTCGAAAACTAATGGACGAACATCCGGAAATTGAAGTTTTTGGATACCACGACATCGAAGAGTTCAACTTGTATGCAAACTAACCGAAATTCATGCAGGGGCTAGAAATATAGAGACAGACCGTGCAAAGAAAATGTGCCTTCCTGTTTATTTTAGTACTGATCCTGTTGCATTACTTGCTAAGATTTCAAAAGACCCCAAAGATAACTGATTGCGTAAAAATTATTACCGGGCAAACACCTGTATCATTTGACGATTTTGTACTGGCAAATAAAAAACTACTGCAAGGAGAAAAAGTGTTGGCTATATAAAATTGCTTTTGGCACAAAAAATTTAACTCAATCAACCGCTTAAAAAATGTCTATGAAAAAAATGCTGCTGCTCACGTTCAACCTCTTGTGCCTTACTTTTTGGCTTTCAGCACAAAGCCTTTCGCAACAATTGCAAACGATTTTAGTCAATCGCCATTTGATGGGCATGTCGGTCGCAGTCGTCGCACATGATTCGATTGTCTTTTCAGCAGGTTTCGGCACGGCTGACTTCGGTCGGAGCCTTGCAGTGACAGATTCGACGCAATATCGCATCGCTTCAATTTCGAAATCGGTAACGGCCACGGCGTTGATGAAACTGTACGAACAAGGACTTTTCCATCTGGACGACGATGTGAGCAATTATTTAGGTTTTACACTTAGAAATCCGTCGTTTCCAAACGTGCCGATTACTTTTCGGATGTTGCTTTCGCACACCTCATCAATCCAGGATGGGACGGGCTATGGCCCGTTTTCGACGGCTTCTTTTGCTGCCGATCCACCACCCGCTTTGAGTACAATGATGACCGTGGGCGGACCCTATTTTACGTCAAATATGTTCAGAAATGAGGCTCCTGGCACTTTTTTCGCCTACAGCAATGTGAATTTTGGCATCGTCGGCACATTGGTGGAAAAGATTTCGGGCGTGCGATTCGACATTTTTTGCAAACAAAACATCCTCGAACCGCTCGGTTTAGCGGGCAGTTTTAATGTCCAGGATTTGACAAATCTGGACAATTTGGCCGTGATCTATCGCAAACAAGGAGGCGTTTGGACTTCGCAAGCGGACAATTATTTGGGCATAATGCCGCCGTCGCGCGACCTTACGGTCTATCCGATCGGCAGCAATGCTTTTATTTTTGGGCCACAGGGCAGCCTTAGAATCAGTGCGCACGATTTGACAAAATACATGCTGATGCACGCAAACAATGGTATTGTCGATGGCATCCGTATCTTGAGCGACACCACGGCCACGCTAATGCACACGCCACAATGGACGTACAACGGCTCGAATGGCGACAATTATTATGGTCTTTTTCGCCAATGGGGCTTGGGTTTTCAGGTCACTACCAACGCAACGGGCGGAGATATTGTGTTCCCAATGATGAACATGACGGGTCACGCGGGCGAGGCATATGGTTTGATCAGCGATATGTATTTTGACAAAGTGCGCAAAATGGGCATCATTTTCATCACCAACGGCTGCGGCGATGGCTACTCGACCGACGCAACCAGTGCATTTTACACCGTCGAAAATGATGTTTTTCAGGCTGTTTTTGAAACTATGATCCAGCCTATTTTACTGGGCACAACGGGTACGACGGTTGAAAATATTCGAATTTCGCCCAATCCTGCCACCGATTTGCTTCGAATCGACCTGACTGAAATGTTGCCAGGCACGGTGCTTCAAATCCTGAATTTGGATGCGAAAGTGATGTGGCAACAAAATGTGACGGCAAAAGATTTTTCGGTTTCGGTGGCAGGTTGGCCTTCGAGTACGTACTTTCTAATGCTGAAAAATGGGCAAAAGGTAGTGGTGAAACGATTTTTGAAAATGTAAATGTGGCCCGTATTTCCTTTTTACTGGTTTGCTGTGCAAAGGATTTGTACCACAAAGTCGCTACACCTATTTGATTATGGTTAAGTTATGACTAGTTCCGCAAACCTTAACTAAAGTGCATCATAAAATGAAATCACTCCCCTTTTTCGCCTTGCTCATCAGCCTACTAAACACCCTCACCGCCCAAACCAACGGCGTACTGCTACCCCTCTGGCCGGAAGGCAAGGTGCCGTATGCGCTGCCGCATACAGGCAAGGAGTCTTTTGAAAAGACGGCCGACGGTTTGTTGATCCTGCGCAATGTAACCGTACCGGGCATTACACCCTTTGCGGTGCCCAAAGCACGCAGTACCGGGGCGGCCGTGCTGATTTGTCCGGGCGGCGGGTATGCAATGGAGGCCTACGATCACGAAGGTATCCAGATCGCTAAAAAACTGAATACCTGGGGCATCAGCGCGTTTGTCTTGCGCTACCGCCTGCCCGACGACTCGACCATGACCAACAAAAAATGGGTGCCGTTGATTGATGCCCTGCAGGCGATGCGGTACATCCGCCAGCATGCGACCGAATGGCATATCGATCCCCATAAGGTCGGGGTGATGGGCTTTTCGGCCGGCGGACACCTGGCGGCGACGGTTTCGACGCTGTACGACCAGCGCACGGTCGACGGGTTCGATCCGCAGGAGGTGCGGCCCGACTTTTCGATCCTAATCTACCCGGTTATCACCATGACCGACCCGTATGCCCACACCGGATCGCGGATGATGCTGCTGGGTGCCCATCCTGTGCCAGCCGATATACAGCAGTTTTCGCCTGAACTGCACGTGACAGAAAAAACGCCGCCGGCTTTCCTGGTGCATGCTACGGACGACATGGTGGCGGTGCAAAATTCCCTGCTGTACACGACCGCCCTAGCCGGGCATAAAGTGCCGGTTTCGTGTCATATCCTGCCCGATGGCGGCCACGGCTACGGACTGGCACCCAAAAACCCGAAGGTGGCCGTCTGGGTAAATTACTGGAAAGACTGGCTGCACGGATTGGGGATGCTGTAGTTCGGAAAATACGCGGCGCATGGTTAGCAGGCCCGGCGGGACGAATAAAAGCAGCCGGATGAAAAAATGACTTTTCAATGTCCTAAAACCGTCTAAATTTGCCGGTCATTTCACAAAAACGAACGATGGGTTCGGCTATTTTAAATGAAAAATTCATATTATGACCTGGTTGCCCAGACTTTTGACTTTCCACAAGATGGTTTCAGCCTGCGAGACAACCGTTTGTTGTTCAATGAAATAGATGTTCACGACCTGATCAGACGTTACGGAACACCGTTAAAATTAACCTATTTACCCAAGATCGGCGAGAAAGTCCAGACCGCCCGCAAACTCTTCCGCGACGCCATTCAGCGGCACAATTACAACGGAAAATACATTTACTGCTACTGTAGTAAAAGTTCCCATTTCGCCTTCATCCTGAACGAGGTGCTGGAAAACGGCACGCAACTCGAAACGTCGTCTTCGTTCGACATCGACCTCGTGTTGCGCCTGCACAAACAGGGCAAGATCAATAAGGGTACGATTATCATCAATAACGGCTACAAACCGCGTGAATACGCGCAAAAAATCGCCAACCTGATCAACGACGGGTTTTACAATGTCATCCCGATATGCGACAACGCCGGCGAACTGGCGATGTACGATAAAATGGTGACGCAGGAAAAATGCAATATCGGTCTGCGCATGGCCACGGAAGAAGAACCCAATTTCGAGTTCTACACGTCGCGGCTGGGCATTCGCCAGAGTGAAGTGATCCCGTTCTACCAGCAATTGGTGGCGACCAATCCGAAATTCGAACTGAAAATGCTCCACTTTTTTGTGGACATCGGCATCAAGGATAATATCTACTACTGGAGTGAACTCCAAAAGGGCATCAAGACGTACTGCCAGTTGCGCAAACTCTGCCCTACCCTATCGTGCCTCAATATCGGCGGTGGTCTGCCGATCCGCAATTCGCTCGGTTTTGAATACGATTACCCGTACATGGTTAGCGAGATTGTGCGCATGATCAAGGAATCTTGTGACAGCGAAGGGGTACCGGAACCGGATATTTATTCCGAATTCGGCAAGTACACGGTCGGCGAAAGCGGCGCGACCATTTTCTCGGTGATCGGCAAGAAAAAACAGAACGATTCGGAAGAGTGGTATATGCTCGACAATTCGCTGATCAATACGCTGCCAGACAGTTGGGGTATTAAAGAGCGTTTCATCCTGTTGCCGATCAACCACTGGGAAAAGGAATACCAGCGCTGCAACATCGGCGGGATCAGTTGCGACAATGCCGACTATTACAATTCGGAAGCGCATATCAACCAGGTGTACCTGCCCAATTACGATGAGGAAACGGACGAGCCGCTCTACGTCGGGTTTTTCCATACGGGCGCTTACCAGGAAGCATTGAGCGGTTACGGCGGCTTGAAACACTGCCTGCTGCCCGCACCTAAACATATTCTGATCGACCGGAACTACTACGGCGAATTTGTGGACTGGGAAATTTTCAAGGAGCAGGACGCGGATTCGATGCTGAAGATCCTGGGATACCAGTAGCAATTACGAATTTTTAATTACGAATTACGAATTAAAATTTGATGGCCTTTTTCTCCTGTAATTGAGGAGAAAAGGCCGTTTTATTTTTATGTTCCGAATGATTTTTAGTACTTCCTTTTAACCGATTTGCGCCAGGTGGCGTTGTGCATGTACGGTACACCATTCGAGGGCATTGCCTAGGGTGTAGCGAAAAAAGCCGGTTTTGCCGCGGGCCACCTTGGGCCGGTTGAGGTCGACGGCACGAGCGGCCTGTACGGCGCGCAACATCATTTCACAATTGATAATGAATGCTTTAATGACATTGGCGGATACTTCCTGGCCGATAAAATTATAGCGTTTGTGCGTCTTGTAAAACTTACCGTTCTCCGGATTTGCCCGGCGAATATCGCGGCGACCGGCAGAGGTATAACGAATGTCGGTACCGGGCGTCCACTGGCGGGCTTTCGCCTTATGAATAGCCAGTTCGATGCGCGGCAGGTACATGTCCGCAAATACGTTGATATGGGCAAAAATTTCCAGGGTATTCCATTGCTCCGGCAACTTACGGTCGCGCAGCGTATCCTCCGCTAATGGTACAATCGTCGTGCGCACGCGTTCCAGCATACCGCGCAGGTTATTTTCTATTTGATCGAGGAACGCTTCCTGTGTCATACGATTTGGTTAAAAGAACGCAAAAGTAGACGATCGGCACCGAAGGACAAACGAAGGCTACTTTATTTTCGTAAATTACCCGACCTTTGCGGTCCTTTGGAAAAAGCGCGTCCAAAAAGCCTAAAAATCAGGTGTTTTATCTTACTAAACCCGACTGCTGCTTTCTTTAATGACATTTAACTGCTTCAACTTATGCGCGTCCGGAATTTTCGCAACGATAAAATAAACGTCATTACCCTGGGCTGTTCCAAAAATCTGGTGGACAGCGAGAACCTGATCACGCAGTTGCGCGGCAACGATTATGAGGTCGCGCACGAAAGCGAGGACAACGACGCCAATGTGGTGATTATCAATACCTGCGGTTTCATCGATCTGGCCAAACAGGAGAGTATCGATACGATTGTGGAATACGCGGGCATCAAACGCGACGGCGGTATCGATAAATTGTACGTCACCGGCTGTCTCTCACAGCGGTACAAAGACGATCTGGAACAGGAGATCCCGGAAGTAGATGCCTTTTTCGGCACGATGGAAATGCCGGCTTTGCTGGGTCGCCTGGAAGCCGATTACAAATACGAACTGCTGGGTCAGCGGGAAATCACCACCCTGCCGCACTACGCCTACCTGAAAATCTCGGAAGGTTGCAACCGCACCTGTTCTTTCTGCGCGATCCCGCTGATGCGCGGCAAACACATCAGTCGCCCCATCGACGAACTGGTAATGGAGGCAAAAAACCTGGCCAAACGCGGCACCAAGGAATTGCTGCTGATTGCGCAGGAATTGACTTATTATGGCCTGGATCTGTACAAAAACCGCGAATTGCCGAAACTTCTGCACAGCCTGGCCGATGTGGAAGGCATCGACTGGATTCGGCTGCACTACGCGTATCCGTCCAAATTTCCACTGGAAATCCTCGACGTGATGGCCGAACGCAAAGAGATTTGCAACTACCTGGACATCCCGCTGCAACACGCCAATGATGCGGTGCTGGAAACCATGCGCCGCCAGATCACCCGGGCCGAGACGACGGAATTATTGCAGCAGATTCGCGAGCGGGTACCGGGTGTGGCCCTGCGCACCACCTTCCTAGTCGGGCATCCCGGCGAAACCGAGGAGGCATTCGAAGACCTGCTGGATTTTGTCCGCGAACAGGAATTCGAGCGGGTCGGCGTGTTTCAATATTCGCATGAAGAAAGCACCCGGGCGTACGACTTGCCCGATTCTATTCCGGCCGAGATAAAAGCCGAGCGTGCCCAGCGGCTAATGGACGTGCAGCAGGAAATATCGCTGCGCAAAAACGAAGCGAAAATCGGTCAGGTATTTAAGACGATTTTCGACCGCCAGGAGGGCAAGTACTTTATCGGCCGTACCGAAGCCGATTCGCCGGAAGTGGACAATGAAGTACTGGTACCCACCAAAGGGAATTACATCCGGCTGGGCGACTTTGCCAATATCCGCATTACGGGTGCGGAAGAACATGATTTGTACGGGGAAGTAGTGTAACTATTTCTGGAAAACCATCTTGTACACTATCATAACCGGAATCGTAACAATTCCGACGGCAATTATGTATAGTAAATATCCAATCAGGTACGTCAGTATTGCTTTCACTACTTCCAGTATCTTGCTGGCTGGCTGAAAGAACTGGATATTCCCCCAGACGAAATAAGCGAAAAACAAAGTATAGTTAAGCACCGTACTCCATTGCCCAAAATCCATCTGGCTGAGTCCCAGGACGTAGGCGATGATCGATACTGGCAGACTCACCAAGGTACAGCCCGCCATAAGGTAGACATTCAAGACTAAGTGTTCGGCATAATTTACATCGTGTTTGCGATGCAGCCACTTGGAAGACAAGGCAGTAAAGGGAAGCATGCCAGCGATGATAACCGTGAGGTGCGTATAAACCCACTGTGAAATCTCTTCCATCATTGCTGTCTTAGCCGAAGGGTTACTGATACTCATACCAGCCTGCATTTTTTGTTGAAACTCTGCCTGCGGGAGAAAAATAATAGAAGCAGCAATCAGCAATACCAGGAAACTAAGTGGTTTGGTGTAGTCCACGCGTTTGCCATCTAAGTAATCGCGCACCATCAAACCCGGTCGGGTGATCACATGCCAAGCAGTATACAGAAAGCCCTTATCGAAAGGTAAGTACTTTTTCAATACATCCTGGAATAGATCACGGGTGGTAATCCGACTGATTGTCGCCTTCTGGCTGCACCGAGGACAGTATTTTCCCTTGAATTCCTTAGCACAGTTTTTACAAATTTTCATAGATGGACGTTATGCTTTGACCGGCAAATATAGTCAACATGCCTGGAAGCATGCACTTAATCCATAAATTTGCGGTGCAGCCACAACTTTGTACCCGTGTACCTGTGGCTTTTAACACCGAACCATGCTTTATTTTTCACCTTCCACATTACAACCTATGAAAATTGCCGTTACGTTCATTCCATTGATCCTGTTAGTCTGCCCGTTGTGGGGACAATCCCTGGAAAAGCGCGTCCTGTTATTACAACGGGAAAACGACAGCCTGCGCCTGGAACTGGAAAAATGTAAAACGGATCCTTTTCAGCGGCTCACCCAATACCGGGAAAACGACCGTTTCGCCGAGACCCCGAACTATAGCCGGACAGAACTACGCGCTAAATTATTGCCGCAAATCAAAAGCAAGTCGGCCGAAAAATATGCGACGGCGCAGAATGTGATCACCCGTACCGACAGTTTTATCACCTACTGTGACGGCCTGTTGACAACATTGATCAGTCGCACCGGTGGGCTGGATTCAGTGCAAAAAAGACCGGTAGGTATGCGGGACAAACAAATCGGCACACAATTTTTCATAACTGAAAAACACGGTTCCGAATTAAAATCAAAAATAATTACATTGCGCAATTACTATATAAAAATGGTCAACGGCAACCAGGATTTTGAACGAAGAATCAGCCTTGATTTGGGAATATTACCGCAAAAACCGGATACATCCTGGGAAGAATTCAAGTTCAAAGCCATGCCACTTGCTGCCCTATTACCGATACTGGGAAAATATCGGGCCGATGCAATCACTTCCGAAACAGCCGTTTTACAATACCTCAATGAATAACAACTTAACAATATGAATAGATTTTTGAAACTAATAATTACCCATACTACCCTCCGATCTAAAAATAACGCTGCCGAAGCAGTGCCGTATTCGAATTACCAACTGGCCAAAGGGTACCGGGAATTTATGATTACGGCGAAGCGGCGGGTAAAGGATGTTTTGCTGATTACAATCGGCATCTTTTCGGCTGCTTTTGGATTGAAAGGTTTTTTATTGACCAATCATTTTATCGACGGCGGTGCTACTGGCATTTCCCTGCTGATCTCGGTGTTAACCAAAATTCCGCTGTATTATCTGCTGATTGGCATAAATATCCCTTTTGTCATTCTCGGGTACCGCACCATGGGCCAACATTTCGCCATCAAAACGGCTGTGGCGATCGGCGGGCTGGCTTTGTGTGTCGCCACCGTTCATTTTCCGGAAGTGACCCAGGATAACCTGCTCGTGGCCATTTTCGGCGGTTTTTTCCTGGGAGCCGGCATCGGCCTCTCGATTCGCGGCGGCGCGGTGATCGACGGAACGGAAGTGCTGGCCATTTATCTGAGCCGCAAATTCAGCGCCACGGTCGGCGACATCATCGTAATCATCAACATCTTTATCTTTGGCGCTGCTGCTTACTTTTTATCGGTGGAAGTTGCCATGTATTCCATGATTACCTACCTGGCGGCCTCCAAAACCCTGGATTTTTTCATTGAAGGTATCGAAGAATATATCGGAGTGACCATCGTCTGCGCCCGTGGGGAAGAAATGCGGCAAATGATCATCAACGTCATGGGGCGTGGCGTGACGGTCTACCGGGGCAGTCGCGGTTATGGCAAAAGGGGCGAAACCAAGGATACGAATATTATTTACACGGTCATTACGCGCCTGGAACTGAACAAACTAAACACGGAGATTGAAAAAATCGACCCTGAAGCCTTCGTGGTGATGAATAGTGTGAAAAATACTAAAGGTGGTATGATCAAAAAAAGACCACTATCCCATTAAAAGTGGATAAATATAAAGGATAAACCTTTCTTTTGCTTAAAATCCAGCGATACATGGAACAAAAAATTTCTCCTGTTGTCCAGCCGCAGCAACTGGCGGCATTAAAACAAATGCCCGATTTCGTCTTGATCGATGCCCGGGCCGGCGCTGGCATGGCCGAAAAATATGCAGCAGCGCATTTGCAGGGCGCCCTGCATGTCGATCTGGATCGGCAACTGGCTGATATCCAACCGGATGCGGCCAACGGCGGCCGGCATCCGTTGCCAAGTCCGGCGCAATTTGCGCAGGTGCTCATGCAAGTGGGCATTTCACCAGACAGCCATGTCGTGGTATACGACGATAAAAACGGAGCCAATGCTGCCGCGCGTTTCTGGTGGATGTTGAAAGCCGCCGGTCACCCAAAAGTGCAGGTACTGGATGGTGGGATGGATGCAGCCATTCAGGCGGGATTTCCGGTAAATAGAGGAACGGAAACACCCGCGAACACTGGCGAATATGAAATAACGGACTGGACATTGCCCTTGTCCGATCTGGAAGAAGTCCAACAGGTGACGCAGAACGGTACCGGGCTGGTGATCGATGTGCGCGATGCAGCGCGTTACCGGGGAGAAGTCGAACCGATCGACCTGATTGCCGGACATATTCCGGGCGCGACTAATATTCCTTTTACCGACAATCTGGACGCGCAGGGATTCTTCCTGGCACCGGATATTTTACGGGCTAAATATGAAAAAGCGCTCGAAGGCCGAAATTCAGCCGAGGTGATCGTGCACTGCGGTTCCGGCGTGACGGCCTGCCATACGTTGCTGGCGATGGACTATGCGGGTATGGATATCCCGAAATTGTATGTGGGCTCATGGAGTGAGTGGTCGAGACGCGATTTGCCGATTGCGACGGGGGTCATTGCCTGAAATTATATTAAAACGAGTTAGTTTCAATTTGGAACCTCAACCGTCCTAAACTCAAATTTCTCCGCGTCAAATAACCCTAAATCCGTCATTTTCAAGGCAGGAATAACCGGCAATGCCAGAAACGACAGCGACATAAACGGCGCCTGTAATCCACAACCCAGCGCAGATTTCACCCAGGCGTCCAGGCGGGCATAATCTTCGGCCAGCACATACCCATCGCTTTGGCTCATCAGACCGGCGATCGGCAACGGTAATACCCGCGTATCGCCGGCCCCGTCGCTGGCACTAATGCCACCTTTGGCCGCAATGACCGCATTTACCGCAGCACAAATGGCGGCTGCATCCGTGCCGACCGCGACAATATTGTGCGAATCATGGGCGACGGTGCTGGCTAGGGCGCCGCGTTGCAGTCCGAAGCCCCGTACAAAACCCATCGCCGGTTTGGCATCGGCCGTATACCGGTTCAGTACGGTGATATACAGCAGATCACTTGGTACGTCGGGCAATAATTGCCCAGCATCATTCTGTCGAACTTCGGCAATGGCATGACCGGTCACGATCTGTCCGTCGAACACCTGGATTGCATTAACCTGAATTATTTTTGCCGCGATAAATAATTGAAAATCAATTATCTGCCTGGCATTTGCTAAAAACTGATTGGGCGCCTCCACCGTCAATCGCGGCAATAAAGAGTGCCCGTTTTCAGCCACTTTGCGGCCGTCGATCCAGGTTTCCAGCACTTTAAAATGTTGCAGATCGGCCACCCGGATAAAATCGGCCGGATCGCCTTCGCGCAATAATCCCACTGGCAGCCGGTAATGCGCTACCGGATGCAGACAAGCAGCCCGCAGCGTATCGAACAGATCACAGCCATTGGTGATCGCCCGCGCCGCCAGTTCGTTGATATGTCCGCGCACCAGATCGTTGGGATGTTTATCATCGCTGCAAAACATAACCTGGTCCGGAAATTCGCGCAGCAAAGGCCATAAAACCTCGAAATTGCGCGCAGCACTGCCTTCTCGAATCAGAATTTTCACCCCCAGTTCCGCTTTTTCACGACCTTCCTCGTACGTAAAACATTCGTGATCGGTAGAAATACCCGCCGCAAAATAACGCCGGGCAGCATCGCTGCGTAAACCGGGCGCATGTCCATCGACTGGTTTACCCAACCGCTGGGCAGCGGCGATTTTGGCCAGCACTTCCGGATCGCCATGCAACACACCCGGGAAGTTCATCATCTCTGAAAGATAACCGATGGCCGGGTGTTGCAATAATGTTTCCACGGCAGTGGCATCCAGGCAAGCGCCAGCTGTTTCGAAAGTAGTCGCCGGCACACACGAAGGCGCGCCGAAACAAAACTTCAGGGGCACGCGCCGGGCATCTTCCAGCATATAATGCACCCCGGCAGTGCCGAGTACATTGGCGATTTCATGCGGATCGGATACCGTCGCGACGGTGCCGTGCACCACTGCCAGCCGGGCAAATTCCGATGGCGGCAGCATACTGCTTTCAATGTGTACGTGTGCGTCCACAAAACCGGGCATGATGTAACCGGCGTCCACCGGCACTGCGGTTACTTCGCGGATCTGTACAATACGGGTATCCTGTACCGTTATTTCGGCCGGGTAGATGCGGCGACGGTGCAGATCGACTAGATGCGCAGTGATGTTCATCGTTTATGGTATGTTTGCTGGCAAAAGTATAAAAGTACCCTGACTCTGTGGACGGATACCAGTGTCGCCGTCCCGAAAAAGTAGGGGGGGCCTGCTGCACCCTATTTTTAGGTTTTTATTTGGCGCATTTTTGGTATCTTTGAAAGAAAATTCAGTGCAGGCTAAAAAACAGTTTCCCGTGATTCGACCCCATTTGCTCTGGGAGTATGTGTGGGATGATCTTGACTTTTCCCGCATGGCCACCGTTGTCATCGAACGGGTGATTGAGCGGGGAAACGCCCATGAATGGCAGGAAATCGTCAATTTTTATGGTGTTGATAAAATTCTAGCCATCGCGCAAAAAAGTACCCGCCTAGACAAAAAACATAAAAATTTTACGCCCATTTACCTCCAATCTGGTTTTATTTATGATCCACAAAGACCCGGACGTGATTCTTCCGGAAACGATTAGTCTGTTGCATTTGAAACTTGAATCTGTGAATAATATTCTTGAAGTCGCGATAGCATATGGGATTGAGAACAAATAAATCACACGCCTGCATTTGGCGTATTTGCTGAATCACGATCTTGACTTTGTGGTGCTGCGGAGCGGAAGCAGAAACACATCTATCATCTTGAAACCACCGATCTTAATTGGTGGATAAGCGAATCTTATCCACCACAGCAGCCTTCTTTTCAGCGCAGCCCATCCAAAAAGGGGCGGTGAATGTTTGAAAAGAAGGCTGATGTGGTTAGGGGTTATGCTGGGCCGCTCGTTGAAACGAGCGGTTACAAGATGTTTGATGTGATTGGGTACACACTACTGGACATTTCGTTCTTAGCTATCCACACCTTCCAAGTTTTTAAAACCTGCAAGGTATCGTACCATGATAATGTCCCCTAGCATGCCAATAAACTGTTCCGTTGGTTGCGACATTTTAAGACGCGGAATTCTAATTTACATGTATGCTAATTGAAGATTCGTACTGGCAGCATTAATTTTCAAACACAACAGACCTTAGCGGATTTATAACGGCACGTGCGGGCTAAACCGGCCTTACGCCGTAGCCGATTCCTGCCCGTCTTGCTCCAACTCCCGCAATTCATCACTTGTCTGCCGACTCCCATCGTGGCTCCAGCCGGGCGGACCAAATATATACCGCAGCCGATCGCGCCAGGAGATTTTTTGGCGCACATCCTGACCAATGGCCTGCCACTCATGAAAGACGATCTTGCCTGGGCCCCACTTTCCCATCGGTTTGGTCAGTCCGTACCGAATGGGTTGATAATCAACGGCTTCCGGCTCGAAAGTGCCGAACCATTTATCCCAGATGATCAGCAACATACCCAGATTCCGGTCGAGGTAACGCACATTGGAAGCATGGTGCACCCGGTGGTGCGAGGGCGTGACCAGGATGTGTTCCAGCCAGCCCATTTTATCGATATATTCGGTGTGTACCAGGATGCCCCATATCTGCGTGGCCGAAAAAACCAGCATAATATCAATCGGACTAAACCCGGCCAGCGCCAACGGAATAAAGTAAACGAAGCGGTACAGCGGCTGAAAAACCGAGGAGCGAAACCCGACCGTCAGGTTGAACTCTTCCGCCGAATGGTGGGTGACGTGTACGGCCCAGAAAAACCGGCTGTGGTGGTCGACCCGGTGCAACCAGTAATACAGAAAATCTTCGGCAATCACCAGCGCAAACCAATAGAGAAGGCCGTGTTCGAAACGAAGTAAGTGCAGTTCATAAAAATAGGTCAATACCACGACATATACCCCCCGGAAAAGCAGATCGACGCCACTGTTGAGCAACATTAGGTACAGATTGTACAAAGTGCCGCGCACCGTATAGCGAGGGAGTCGACGAAAATGGCTGAGCGCAATTTCCAGTCCGATGACAAAAACGTAGATGGGGGTACTGATGAGGATGAGCAATTGCTCCGGAATATTTCCCATGGATAAAAAGCGTAAGTAGTTTGTGTCGCTGCCCTAATCGCAGTCGCCGTAAAGGTAATACACGTCCGTTGATTCCACCGTTATTACGTCTTTCCGGCGGACTGGAAAAGCGTACCTTTGCGCGCTACAAGTTTCTTATATGAAGTTCGACGATTACCGCATCGCGCCGGAAATACTGCGTAATTTGCAGGAAATGGGGCTGAAACGCCCGACAGATATCCAATTCAAGTCTATTCCGCCGATTTTAAAAGGGGAAGACGTGCTGGCTATTGCCCAGACCGGCACCGGTAAAACGGCCGCTTTCGTGATTCCGGTGCTGCATATCTTGCAAACGCGCAAGGATTCCCGCCGCACTGACGGCATCAAATGTGTGGTCATGGTGCCGACGCGCGAACTAGCGATTCAGATCACGGAAGTATTTGACACGATCGGCCGTCACCTGAAAGTGAAAACGCTGTGTGTGTTTGGCGGCGTGGAACAGGGTCCGCAGATTGCCCGCCTGGAAAACGGGGTCGATATTCTAATCACCACCCCCGGCCGGATGTTCGACCTGGTCAGTCAGGGTCATATTCACCTGGAAAAAGTAGAAATTCTGGTGCTCGATGAAGCCGACCACATGCTCGACCTCGGTTTTATCAAGGACATCGAGGACCTGATCAAATTCCTGCCCCGGCAGCGGCAAACGCTGTTTTTTTCGGCGACTATCAACGAAAAAATCAAGAAACTGGCTTATTCGCTGGTCCACAACGCGATCCGCATCCAGGTTTCACCCAAAGACCCCGTCGCCAAAAACATTACCCACTCGGTGGCTTTTATCGAAATGGACGACAAACGTTTCTTTCTGGCGCGCGTCATCGAGGAACATCCCGACAGCAAAATTCTGGTCTTCGTACGCACGAAAGTCCGGGCCGAACGGGTCCACAAGGCCCTGGAGCGCGTCGATATAAAGAGTCTGACTATCCACAGCGATAAAGACCAGAGCGACCGGCTGGATGTGATGCAGCAGTTCCGCGACGGCACGGTGAAAATACTAATCGCCACCGACGTCAGCGCGCGCGGGATCGATATTGCCAATGTAGATTATGTGGTGAATTACGACCTGCCGGATGTGGCGGAAAACTACGTCCACCGCGTGGGTCGCACGGGTCGCGGCACGCAGAAAGGGCTGGCCGTTTCATTCTGTAGTCCCGAAGAACGCGACATGTTGGCGACGATTGAAAGTTTCCTCGATAAACCGATCAATGTACTGGAAATTACCAAAAGCGACTATTCACAAACGCTCGACCTGAACAATGACCGGCCGGATAAATGGAAGGCTATCGCGGAGGAAATTGCCAATGCGGAGAAGTGGGAGAAAAATAAGAAGCGGAAATAAACGAATTACGAATTACGAATTACGAATTACGAATTACGAATTACGAATTAAAATCAGTCTATTATCCTAAAATAAAAATAATTGTCCGGTAATTTTTTTACTAAAATGCCAGTTTTAGAGTGGCTGCCTTTACCCCGAAACTGGCATTTTAGTAAAACTTCAATTTACTACTTCCCGTTGAAATTGTATATCAACTACGCCTATTTACTAGCCTTTGAACCCCCGAAACGGTAACCGATCGAAAAACGACCGAAGATGTCGAAATTCAAGAACGGAATGTCGCTAGTGTCAGCCGAAGAGCCATCGCTGTATTCGTAGGTGCGAATCAACTTGCGGCCCATACCGAGGCCCAGTTCAAAAACCACGTTTCTTTTGGAGACCCATTTGTAACCGGTGTACACGCCGAGACCGAGTTTGGTATTAATTACGTCACCCGAATTGCTGTCTTCGTCACTGACGCTGGCTGTTCCGGTAGAATAACGCAGGTATGCGCCAACGTTGAAACCTTTGATGCTGGCTTCGCCCGGATTAAAGTAATACTTACCGATTACTCGGGTGCTGAAGGCATTGTTCTTGTACTTGACATCGTCGAACTTAAAGTTCTGGAAATCGTACCCCACCACACCCTCGATCCCAAAATCGGGTGAGACGGGAATTTCTGCGCTCAGGTCAACGCTGCTAAAAAGCAACCCAATCGGGTTGATCTGTACATCTACTTGGGCGCGGCTGGTATACGCGAACGAGCATAGGAAAAGGGCTAAAAAAAGGAATTGTTTCATTGTGTGAATTACTGATTGGTTAGAAATGTTAATTAATTAGCGGGGCAAAAGTAGTAGCAGGTTTTTTTCAAAAAAAGGGGATAAACCCATTTTATGACAAGTTTAAACTTTGCACCTGATTTGGTTTAGAAAATTTTAACACTTCTGAATACCCGTTATTCTTACTTCATTTTAAACACAAACAATTCACTATTAGTCGGTTACAATAATTACCTCCCTACAAGTTTCTACCATTTTATGCTATATGGCCGTCGGATGAATAGCGGGCGTAAATCCGGCGGCGATCGTTTTAACAATAGAAACCGGCGTTAATATTTTCACTTCCAGATTATGGGGACGCAGTTGTGGTTGCAGGTATCCGGCGAAAGACCATTCCCAAATACTTCCACGATACAGCAGGTAAGGCTTCGTTTCATATTCCATAAAAACCCCGTCCGGCAAATCGTCCAGGGAAGCCAGGGGTTTGTCTTTCGCCGTCCGTTCCAGGTGCAGTTGCGCATCCACTTGCGCCAGGTTCAGTCCCGGTGCGTCATTGGCATTTTTCCACAGGGTGATAAATTCCTTGAAACGTTTGTACTGGCATTCCCCGCAGGGTCGATGGCCAGCCGCCAGACCCGTGGCTTCATCCAGAAAAAACAGTTCGGTGTAATATCCCGGGTGCATTACTTTCTGGTGGCGCCCTTTAAATTCCAGCAAACAAATAATCCAGCGTTTCAACTGGTATTTGCGTACGATCTGTTGCTGCGCATTGTGCAGATTTCCCCGGTTGCCCATGAGGGTACCGCGCTGGTCTGAATAGCAGATTTCGCCGTACGGATTGACTCGATTTTGTAATGGCATGTGATTGTTTTTGCCACAAAATCGGGCAGGTTATGCAAAAAAGCAACAATCGCCGGTATTTGCTTCGATCCGGCGGCTTTAACCTTAAAAACTCTCGTTTAAAGACTGTCGACCCGTGGCTTTTTTTACCTTTGCGCCCAATGAAAAATTACATCGGACAACCGCTATGGCTGGCTTTGCTCGTGCTGCTGCTGCTCACGAGCCTGTCGATGCTGCCTGGCAACCTGAAAATCGGGGATTTTGACCTGCGCAAAATGGATATTTTCGCCGATATCCGTGGGCCGCAAGCCGCGCAGGCAGTTGAACCGGAACCGGAACCCTATATACCCGATACGACCGCTTATTTCCTGGAACAGGATACCCTGCCCCTCGATACCTCGGTTGTCGACACTGCGCGCCAAGTGGAATTTGTACCGCAGCCTTCCAAGGATTCGACTTATTTTGGTAAAGTCATGGAAGACTACACGCCCAATCAAACCGGCCTGAAGCGTTTTTTTGCAGCGATCGATTCCATCCGGCGCGGCCGGACCGTCAGAGTAGCCTGGTACGGCGATTCGTTTGTAGAAGGCGATATTCTGATTGGTGACTTGCGCGATTCGCTGCAATCGGCCTGGGGCGGTAACGGGGTTGGTTTTGTCCCGATTACCTCCGAAGTGGCGCGTTTCCGGCGCAGTTTTGTGCAGGAATTCCGGGGCTGGACCACCTATTCGATCGTGAAAAAAAATGTGGTGCATCCACCGTTCGGGCTCGACGGCCATGTCTGCACGGCGGCACCCGATGCGAAAATTCATTATACGGGCGCACATTATTTCCGCCATACGAATAACTGGACGCAGGTGCGCTTCTTCTACACCGCCGCAAACGACCTGCCGTTTGTGTGGCAAAATGAAGGGGGCGAACCCAAAATGGAAACGCTCAAAGCGCATCCCGGACAAATCAGCGCCTGGAAATGCAACCAGCCCGCCATCCATGCCTTTGCGCTGCGCTTTCCCGAGCCGGAAGGGTTGCTGGCCTACGGCGCTTCGCTGGAAGACGGTCCAGGATTTTACATCGACAATTTTTCGGTGCGCGGCAACAGCGGCGGTCCGCTCAAACAAATCAAGCCCGACATCGTTCGCCAGTTCGATACCTACCAAAAATACGATCTGGTGATTATCCAGGTGGGCCTCAACGCGGTCACCAATTCAACCGTGAATGTAAAATGGTACCGCGCCGAACTGGACCGCACCTTTACGCATTTGCGCGCTTGTTTCCCCGACAAACCGATTTTAGTGATCAGCGTGGGCGATCGGGCCGGCAAAAACGGCACTGAACTGGCCACCATGCTCGGTGTGCCGGCCATCGTAGCCATGCAACGCGAACTGGCCCGGCAACATGGATTTTTGTTTTACGACCTGTTTTGGGGCATGGGCGGACCCGGCACGATGATCAGACTGGCGCAGCACCGGCCAATGCTGGCAAATTTGGATTACACCCACCTTACGCATGAAGGCGGAAAAGTAGTAGGTTTGCAATTTGCCAGACTATTCCTGGAAGAACAGGCGCAGTATAAAACCCGTCTGGGTAAATAAGATCAAGATTTCTGTACCTTTTACTCCGCTCCCTGTCATGCGAATTCGAATTTTTACGGCCAGTCTATTTTTTCTGCTGTGTATTTGTCAATGCCAGTCGCAATTCCGTCCGCCGCAGGTGGATATTACCGATAACGATACGGTCGGTTATAATTTTATCCGGCAGGAAGAAAATCAGATCCAAAACAGCGCCTATCTGGATCCGTTGTTTCAAAAACTCTATCTGCAACGCACGGGCGGCGGACAGAAAATCAGCATCGTACACATTGGCGACTCCCATATTCTGGGCAATTTTCTGACCCGGGAAGTGCGTGAACGGCTACAACGCGCTTTCGGCGATGCCGGGCGTGGCATGATTTTTCCGTATCGGTTGGCCGATACGAACGGGCCGCGCGACTATCTGATGCAATCGAATTGCCGCTGGCAGGGCGGAAACTGCACCAAAGATCTAAGCGCTGCTACCCCATTCGGCATTGCCGGATTGAGTGTTTGCATGAATAATTCCAAAGGGGAACTTACTTTTAAACTACGCGATACGGCGACTTCCGAAACGCGCTTTTTTACGAAAATAACCATTTTTCAGCGCAAAACGCCCAGTGAATTCGATATAAATGTACGCGACCAAACCACGAATCAGCAGGCCCAACTCATTGTGGAAGATGAATACGCGCGGTCTTATTATTTCGATCGCCCGGTAGCCGAGGCCACCCTTTCAGCGGAACGGGGCACCAGTCAGCAAAAAAAACTGACACTCGACGGAATTGCGATTGAAAATGAACTGGCCGGCGTGATTTACCACTCGATCGGCGTGAACGGCGCTAAATACCAGGATTTTGGCCGGGCGCAGTACTTTGCGCGACAGGTTGCGGAGCTATCCCCGGATCTCATCATTCTTTCCTTCGGCACCAACGAAGCGCAGGGCAAAGTGGATCAGGCGACGATCCGGCGCAACATCGATAATCTAGTGACTAATTTGCTGGAAAACTCCCCGAACGCGCTCATTTTGTTTACCACGCCGGCCGACTCGTACCTGCGCGGAAAAGGATTTAATCCGTTCATGCCGGATATAAGCAATGTTATTCGCCAATACGCACAATCGAAAAATTACGCATTATGGGATTTACATGAATTTTCCGGCGGTGAAAATTCGGCCACTTTCTGGAAAGAACGTGGACTCATGACCTCAGATTCCGTGCATTATACCAAAGCCGGGTACGCAGTGCAGGGCAAACTCTTGTACCAGTCTATTATCAAAGGGTACAATGAATTTGCGCAGCGCAAACCGTAATTATTCGATCAATCCACGTCCCTCTTTAACGATCACCTCTTCTTTTTGCAGTTTCTTCATCAGGCGGTCCAGAATGCCGTTGATGAAGTCCTTACTTTTGTCGGTAGAGTACGTTTTGGAAATCTCGACAAACTCGTTGAGTGTTACTTTAGTTGGGATAGTCGGGAAATGCAGCAGTTCGCACAGCGCCATTTTCAGCATGATCATGTCGAGGATCGCGACGCGTTCGGCATCCCAGTTCTTGAGGGTGGGTTCGATGTGTTGAAACAGGGCCTGATCTTCCTGGCAGGTTTTGCGCAGCAGCTCCTCGCCAAATTCACGCACCGTCTCATCGGCTGGTTCGTGTTCCTTGTAGAACTCGCCGGTAAATGGCATGGTTTTCAGCGTCTTCTTCATCGCGCCGACGACCAGCGATTCATCGTCCTGCCAGTTGTTGTAGCGGTCTTCCGACATCTCGATAAACACATCGTGATTGACCAGAAAACGGTACAATTCCAGGATAATTTTGGTACTTTCCTCGTTGCTGGGCTCCGTAACAGCAATATAGGTTTTGTATTCCGACGTTTCGCAAAAAGCCTGGTACAACGTCCGGATATGATCGTCGTCAATGCCTTCATTGGCCTTGTACTTGGCCACGATATTGAGAAAACTGACGTGATTAGCCAAGCTCTGCATACTCGCATTGGTATACAGCCGGGGCATAAAAACCTTATCGTCTTCGGTGGGTAAATGTTTGGTCGCGCGGTTGGCAGCGTCTCTTTCGGCAAACTGGGCTACACGCAGCAGCACATAGAGTTGAAAAATGTACAATTCGTAGGTTTTCCAGATTCCGTCGTTGTAATCTTTCACCAATTGGGCGGCGGTAAGCTGCTCATCCCGGTTGAGCATATACAACAGTTGCATTACTTTAATACGAACGCTGCGGCGACTAAGCATATAATTTCAAAGGACTTTTGCGTGAGGGCAGGTAAAGTTTGAAGACGCAAAGAAACGAAAACTTTGTGAAAAATCATTTACTGTTTTACAAAACGCACTGTTTTTTGTGCCTGCGCGGTTTGCAGGGTACAGTAATACATACCTGCTGGCAACGCCGAAACCTGTAGGCGAACCATGCCCTCATCGCGCGATGCCAGCGGCAATTGCTGTAAGACTTGCCCGTTCGTATTGGTCAGTTGTAGGCGAACTGGTTCCGCCGTAGTGAGTTGCCATTGCACGACTGCCACATCTTGTACCACATTGGGTAAAACATTGAATTTCAACACGTTATTCGGCGAGTTCACGCGACTTGTATAATCGCTCGACACGACGATATCGTCGATTTGCAGTAGAAAGTCATCGTCGGAATCGTGCAGAAAAGCAATGTAAACGGTTTGGTTGGCGTAGTTTTTAAGCGAGACGCCATGCGGCTCCATTTTGCCATGATAGAGTCCGGCAGGTGCCAGTTCCATATCAATAAAAAAATAATCCGGTTTGGAATAGCCCTCGGCGTGTATATAACCCGGCGAAAACGTGTAATCCGCCAGATTTAAAGAATAGGGTTCATCAGAAGATAACATTTCCGCCGCACTGAACAAGGTATCCTGAAAAAAATCAGCCGATGGGATATTGGCCGAGGTCGAGATCAGGACGTGATAACCGTCCATGTACTGCGGCCCCTGGAGCGAAAGCGAACGCCAGGTGAGTCCGAAGGTCGAATCCGAAATTTCGATGGGCGGCGTGATCAGCCAGTTGCGGTTGATCGGGTGATTGGGACCGCCGGAAGCGCTCAGGTACGAGCAACTGGTGTAGGCGTAATTATTCGTGCTCGAATCGCCCAGATCGGCTTCCCAGTACCAGGCCGTTGGAATTATATCCTCTGTACTACAGAGGGTGGCGACTCCATCCATGTCGTAATTGACCCATTGCACATCGTTGCCGGTAGCCTCGCTGAGCATAGATTCACTGGGATCTGCGGCAAAGTTTTCCTGCAATAACGTGTCGGGCACGGAGCGTGGCGTTTGCGCAAAAAGGCCGGCCGTAAAAAAGGTAAGGGCAAAAAGTATCGTTGTTTTCATGCTATTATTTTGACTAGGTACGCAGGGAAATTTCCAACTCGGCCTGTAGCAGATCGCGGCGAACCGGCACTACACCGGGAAATTCGCAGACCTGACCGCCGGCCAGGTTGGATAACAGGGCCAGCATATCCAGACTCAATCCCGCCGCCAGTGCCAATGCGGCAATGCTGATGACTGTATCGCCGGCACCGCTTACATCCGCCACATTGCGGGCAATGGTGGGATATACTTTCTGGCTGGTTTTATCGTCCAAATATAGTCCTTTTTCGGATAAGGTTATCATTGTCAGCCGATTCGATAGTTTTTCCCGTAAAAAATGCGCGGCTTCGGCCAATGAATCCAGCACCGGCCGAACGGTAAACGGCGCGCTGTCACGGATCTCCTTTAAATTCGGTTTGAACAGATCCACCCCCTGGTAGGCGAAGAAATTGGCTTTTTTCGGGTCTACTGCCACAAGAATCCCGCGATCGTGGGCTACTTTGATGAGTTGTGGAATCAAATCGGCGGTCAAAACGCCTTTATTGTAGTCCTGCAAAATCAGTACGCTTACCGGATGTGTATCCAGCAATTCGCGTATTTTTTCCAGCAACAATTCCTGTTCGGTAGTATTCAAATCGTGCGTATCTTCCTGATCGATGCGCAACATTTGCTGATTATTACCCAATACCCGCGTTTTGACCGTCGTTTTGCGCGTAGCAGAACAGATAATTCCATCCGCGTTGATGGCATTTTCCGGAAATATCTCCCCTTTCAAACGCGTGCCATCTGCATCGGCACCCACCACACTGCAAAGCAACGGAACACCGCCCAGCGCGCAGATATTGAGCGCGACATTGGCCGCGCCGCCCAGCCGGTCTTCGGTGCCTTGTTGCAAGACCACCGGAACGGGCGCCTCCGGTGAAATCCGGGTCACGCTGCCGGTTAGGTAACGATCCAGCATCACATCGCCAACCACCATAATGGTCTGGCCTTCGAGTTTTTGTAAAATTTCTTGTGCTGACATGGGTTGTTTCCCAAGGTGGTACACACCTTATATTAAGTGCTGAAAATCAATTTTTTACGTACAAACTACGAACTGGGTGCGCTCATTTTTTTCTTCCAATACCGCAGTAGACCGGCGACGGACATAAATGCCGGATTCGCGGCTTCGTACTGTTGCAGTCCGGCTTCCGCAACACCCGCGGCAGTCAGGTTAGCGCGGACATACGCCTGAAAGACTGGTACAATTTGTTCGGCCGGCGTATCTGCGGTCGCAAACGGAAGCATCCAGGCCGCCCAGTCGAGCAGTGTTTGTTCGAGGGTATTCAAATGGCTTTTTTTATCGACTACGACCCCAAAATGGGTGAGGTATAATGTCTCCACCGGCAGATCGCGCATCAGTTGAATAGACACCTGCCAGT
This sequence comes from Chitinophagales bacterium, assembly GCA_038203695.1. Classification (GTDB taxonomy): domain Bacteria; phylum Bacteroidota; class Bacteroidia; order Chitinophagales; family Saprospiraceae; genus M3007. Next base: position 24,153 of record JBBRDQ010000011.1, on the reverse strand, counting down.
CTTCCACATTGATATCGGGCGGCGGACACGGCGGCGCGACCGGTCCGTCGGCGATCTGAACGCCGGCAACATCACCGGTAAATAAAACCGTACTGCCGTCCGTATCTTCCACCTGCCAAGCGATATGGTGCACCGCGTGGCCGGGCGTGTACCAGGCAGTCAAAGTCAGTCCGGCGGCTTCGATACGTTCGCCATGCTCCGGTGCGTACAATTGCGTCGCAGCAATCGGGTGCATGGGTCCCCATAAGCGGTCCATTTCGCCTTGGTAGATCTGACGGGCCGAATTGTACAGTTTCTCCGGGTTGGCCAGGTGCGGCAAGCCACGCGGGTGCACGTACACAGTAGCGCCCTGCTCCGCAAAAGCCCAGGCTGCGCCGGCGTGATCAAAGTGAATATGGGACAGAAAAACATGCTGAAAATCGGACAATTGCCAGCCGTGCTGCGTAAAGGCGGCTTCCAGATGTGGCAGCGTGGAAGCGGGGCCGCACTCTACCAGCACCCGTCCGGCAGGTCCTTCCACCACAAAAGCGGCGATGGCATGGTCTATCCCCAAAAAATCAAGATCGAGTGTGTGAATTTTCATGGAGCAAAAGTATTATAAGAAGTTATGAGTTATGAGTTATGAGTTATAAAAACACACCCCAACCACAAAAAAAGCCTCCATCACAAGGAGTGATGGAGGCTGAATTACAAAACAAAACAAACTATGGGAAAATTCTTGTAAGCAAGATGAGCGCAACAAAAATAGAAATTATGTCACGCTAACCCAAAGGTTTGCTGGTTTTTAACGCAAAAATGTCAACGAGACGACTAAACCTTGAGGGCTTCGCGGGCGATAACCAGTTTTTGAATTTCCGAAGTACCTTCGCCGATGGTACACAACTTCGAATCGCGATAGAATTTCTCTACCGGGAAGTCCTTGGTATAGCCGTATCCGCCATGAATTTGCACCGCGTCGGTACTGACCTGCACACTAACTTCGGACGCATAGTATTTGGCCATGGCCGCCTCTTTGGTGTGTTTATGACCGCTGTCTTTCAGAAAACCGGCCTGTCGGGTCAGCAATTCCGCCGCTTCGATTTTGGTGGCCATATCGGCCAATTTGAAACTGATACCTTGGAAATTCGCGATTGGCTGACCAAACTGCTGGCGTTCCTTGGCGTATTTTACCGATGCCTCGTAGGCACCTTTGGCAATGCCCAACGAGAGGGCGGCAATAGAAATGCGACCACCATCCAGGATTTTCATACTCTGGATAAAACCGTCGCCGACATTCCCTAAAACCTGGCTTTGATGGACGCGACAATTATCGAAGATCATTTCGGCCGTTTCGCTGGCGCGCATGCCGAGTTTATTCTCTTTTTTACCGGCCAGAAAACCTTCCGTACCACGGTCGATCACAAACGCAGTCATACCGCGACTGTCCAGCAATTCGCCGGTCCGCGCAATAACCACGGCACAATGACCGGTGATACCGTGGGTGATCCAGCATTTGGTTCCGTTCAGTACCCAGTAATCGCCATCCTGCACAGCCGTACATTGCATCCGGCCTGCATCAGAACCCGTGTTGGGTTCGGTAAGTCCCCAGGCACCGATCCATTGTCCGGTCGCCAGCAGGGGCAGGTATTTGCGTTTCTGTACTTCATTGCCAAAGGCAAGTATATGGTTGGTACACAGGGAGTTATGTGCCGCCACGCTCAGTCCGATGGAGCCGCAGACCTTGGAAATTTCTTCAATCACCGTGATATACTCGGCATAACCCAAGCCTGCACCCTCGTATTCTTCCGGCACCAGAACGCCCAGAAAACCCAGTTTGCCCATTTGATGAAACAGGTCGAGCGGGAAGTACTGGATTTCATCCCATTCCATCACGTGCGGACGGATGTGGGTTTCCGCAAAATCGCGGGCACTGGCGCGGATAAGTTGGATATTTTCATTTTGATCGACCGTCTGTCCCATATTATGTGGTGGAGGTATATTGTGTTAGGGAAATACTATTTTACAAATGGATTACTTCGCCATAAGCGGCAGCGGCGGCTTCCATTACCGCTTCGCTCATGGTCGGGTGCGGGTGGATGGATTTGATGATCTCGTGACCGGTAGTTTCCAGTTTACGCGCGGTCACTACTTCGGCGATCAGTTCCGTCACATTGGTACCGATCATGTGCGCGCCGAGGAATTCGCCGTATTTTTTATCGAAAATCACCTTGACGAAACCTTCCGGCGCACCGGCAGCCTTGGCTTTGCCACTAGCCGTAAACGGGAATTTACCCACTAAAATTTCAAACCCTGCTGCTTTGGCCGCCGCTTCGGTATAACCGACCGACGCGATCTCGGGGCTGCAGTAGGTACAACCGGGAATATTATTGTAGTCGATGGGTTCCGGATGATGACCGGCTATTTTTTCGACACAGGTAATGCCTTCGGCACTGGCTACGTGCGCGAGTGCCTGGGTGGCCAACACGTCGCCGATGGCAAAAACCGTCGGGACATTGGTCTGGTAAAAATCGTCAACTTTAATAAAACCGCGATCGGTGGCGATGCCCAGTTCTTCCAGGCCGATATTTTCGATATTCGGCGTAACGCCGGCGGCGCTCAGCACGACGTCGCACAACAGCGTTTCCGTCGCGCCGTCCTTGCGGTTTTTCATGTGTACCTTGATCTCTTTACCGGAGGTATCGACCGATTCCACGGCCCAGTTGCCATACACTTTTACGCCTTTGCGGGTAAAGAGTTTGCCCAGTTCTTTGGAAATGTCGGGGTCTTCGCGTGGCACGAGCCCTTGTTCCATAAATTCGACGATGCTCACTTCGGCACCGACGGTGTGGTAAAAATAGCCGAATTCGACCCCGATCGCACCGGCGCCTACTACGACCATGCGTTTTGGCATCGTATCGAGGCTCATGGCTTTGCGGTATTCGATGATCTTCGTACCGTCGATTGGCAGATTGGGCAACTGTTTGGCGCGGCCACCCGTAGCGATAATGATATTCTTTGCAGTGTATTCCGTCACCTTGCCTTCTGCATCGGTCACGGCTACTTTCGGCCCTTTGACCAGTTTGCCCATGCCCATGATAACGGTGATTTTATTCTTTTTCATCAGGAACTGCACGCCCTTGCTCATGCCGTCGGCCACGCTGCGGCTGCGTTTGATCATCGCGCCAAAATCGGCTTCCGGTTTGCCGGCCTTGATGCCGTAATCTTCTGCATGTTGCAGATATTCAAATACTTGTGCGCTTTTAAGCAGGGCTTTGGTGGGGATACAGCCCCAGTTCAGGCAGATACCGCCCAGGCTTTCGCGTTCTATAATAGCCACAGTCATGCCCAATTGTGAAGCGCGAATGGCCGCTACATATCCGCCGGGGCCGCTGCCGATAATAATCAGATCGAAATTCATAATGTCCTTAATTTGTTGTTCGCTTTTTTACAGAGCGGCGCAAAGGTACGGCGTGTGGAGGCGTAAATAATAATGAGGCGGCGAATAAGTGCTGCAAGCGCCTAATTTCGCTAGGCCGACCGTATATTTATCACTCCACAATTAACCGAAGCGTCTGCCGACCCAACGGCGTATCAATCTGCACCCAGTACAGTCCGGTGTAAAGTGCGGGCAATTGCGCTGCGGGAACGGTATTCAAACCAACGATCAACGAAAATGTTTGCCGGAAATAATTGCGCCCCAGGACATCGAAGACCGTAATAGTGCTGTTGCCGCCTTCCGGCAAAGTTACTTCGATCCGGAATTGCCCCGGCGCAGGATTGGGATAAATAGCAGCCATCCAATCGGATTTTGGATTGATTGCAGCAGCCTGAGCAATGCTCGGAAATTCATCCACAGCAACGGGTTGTAAGGAGAGTGCGGTAGACACACCATTGACCGCGTACATTTCACTGGCTATACTTTCGGAGGCGGGCAGTATGTTGAAGAGCGAGGCCGTTGCCGTCTGATCTTGCAACAATTCTACCTGAAGATAACAAAGCGGTGCATGCGCGTCCAGCGCTATGGCAGTACCCGTACCTTCCATCCATGAAAGTCGGAGTTCGCCGGGGACAGGAATATTCCAGTCGTAGCTCTGTTCTGAGGCAGCCATAGTGGCGGTCATCCAGCGTATATCTTTGATTTTCAATACTTCCGGTGCATACTGCAGCGCCATTTGCCAGGCGGCGAGGTCGGTGGGCTGTTGCACAAATAGTGGAATTTCCAGGATTTGACCGCGTTTACCACCGGTGTTTGCGTAGCCTAAAGGCAAGACATTCATCTGGCGCTCTTCGGCGCTCAGCAGGCTTGTAACGGCATTTCCGCTGACGTCTCCTATCTTAATGGCGTAGAAGTTGGCAGCTGTAGAACGAGCCTTAAATTTATATGTCTCGGGAAAAACCGTTTGCCAGGGATTCAGTGGATTGGGGAAAGTAAAGTCCCGCCGCACAAACCGGAAGGAGGAATTGGCCGGTAATTGGGTATAGATACCAAGAACTAATTTCCTTAATTCAACGATATCGAACGTGGTAATGGAATTGGATTTATTGGCATCGGCCGCGATCATGGTATAGGGGTTGGTAAACGGCTCTGCGCCTTGTATATGTTTACTGATTAAAACCAGATCATACGTCGATACCCCATTCATGTGGTTGTCATTGCGGGTGGGCGTTATTTTTTGTTCCACATTATCAGCCACCGGACAAGCGCAAGTGGCGGAAAAACCGGCATCATCGGCCATGCCGGAGTGTATGCAATAGATGTACGGCGGTATGGGAGATGTAGAAGGAAGCTGTGCCGATAACACATAACTTACCTTTGCAACCGCGCTGGTGTCGAAATAGTTGACAAAATGCATAAGCACATTTTGCCTACACATATCATCGGCATTTACATCGGGTTTAAAATCGGTACGTGCGCCAATAACCGCACAAGGATAAACTTGGTTGGGTCGATGCACCGTCGCTGCATAAAAAGTAATGGAAGTGACGCATACTGCTGCCCCGTCGAACACGAGGTGTGAGAGGGGTATCAAACTGCCCCTGGGAACAGTAACCAAACCTTCAAAGTGATAGCGCAACCGCAACACGCCGGGCGCGGGCGATGGCAGTACCGTAATGGAAGACTCGGTTAATTCCGGCGCGGCCGTTGTAAGTGCAGCATTCCATTCCAGCACTTCCGAATGCCGGATATCGATTATAAAAGTACCTGAATCGTACACGTAATTCACTGGATTATTGGAGGACAAATTCAAGTCAAAGGCAATATCACCACAGCCGCCCACGGTTGCTGGAGCAGTGCTTCGGTTGGCATTTACGGTGACGTAACAATAAGTGCAGGGCACTTCGCCGGGCCAATCGATGCGGATAGGTGGCGGAGACGCCGAATCAGGAGAAGGTGATGCCGACGGCAGGCAACAATTCCCATTAAAAATAGCCCGGCGCTCAAAACTGAAGAAAAAAGAAGCATTTCCGCAATCCAGGACGGTAGCAGGACCATTTGTGTAGATATAAAACAGGGTGTTTTGCGGAGTTTGTGCCAGTCCGGACGGCACGGTCATACTGGGGATAATGCCATGAATATACTTCGCTGTATTATTTTCAATAATTGATTGATTTTTTACCTGAGCGACGACATTCGGGAAATTTACCAGATTAGGAACCGTATACAGTCCCATTGGAGGCGTGGACTGCGTGTAAATTACAAAATCAACCTCACTAATCGTCACCGGCGCAGTCAACGTATCGGAGACGGCTACGAATACCGGAATTTTCATCCGGTTGGGAAATTCCAGCGTTGAATCTGCAACGGGTGTACCGATTGTAAACGCAAAAGGCGCATCGGTACACGCTGGCGGCAGCGATACTTTCTTAGTGAATAACGGTATTGAGTCGCAAAAACTTAGTTTACGTACACATTCCAATGGTACGCCTGCACTGTCAAGCGACATACTATAAGACTGAAAAGTAGAAAAAGGCTTTACTTTTTCTTCCGGAAAGGCATTTACAGCCAGCACAAATAGCAATTTTCTGCCCGGTACCCTCCACTTAATCGGGTTATTCTGCCAATCCCTCCTATCTACAAAATAGGAAAATTTCTGTGCTTTCTTTTCGAGTACGAATCGGGGAGGCGCGGCGCTCGTCAAATCGTTGATGCCGTCGGGCGAGCAGGTGTAGGTTTTTATAGAGTCGATATCTGACCAGAATGTATTTATTTCTCCGGTAAACCAAAAGTAATAGAAGTTAAAATCCAGTGAATCCTGCGAGTCCTCGTTGCCGTTCTGCACCAGGTACACGTAATAAAACAGGGTATGGCACGCGTCGCTTTCTACGCAGGTTTCGCCGAGTTGTGGCGTATTGCAGATCTGAATGCGCCAGGTATCGCAGATTGAATTTTGGGCAGTAGTGGGTGTCGTCGTAAAAAACTGGCATCCGAAGAGCACAAGCGTGTGCAGGATAACCGTACGGACAGCTAAGAACAGGCGGCCAATGGTAAAACTTGTTTTCATGAAAACGGTGTAGATGATGATACGTATTAGAAATAATAGTTATGATGTTATTGCAGCTATTGTCCAGTCCATTTCAGAAGCGCTAGTAGCCTGTATTATGTGGCTCAAAATTATCAATAAAAAAATACGTGCTGATTTTATCCCTGAAATTGTCTGAAACTTAACATTTCAGACAGCCTGTACAAACCATACTTACGCCGCATCGTGTTAAACATTTGCAAAACAAAACCTTGTACACTGAAACCTACTTTGGGAAAGCCCTACTTTTGCAGACCCATTAAACAACATGCATTTCAATCTACAATTCCTCGTCACAAACTTAAAACATGGAAAGAAGTAAGCAAATCCAAATCGGTCTGTTGAGCCTGTGCGCTATTTTACTGGTAGCAAACATGTTCGGCGGCGGCATCAAAAACTGGTTCTCCAAATCGGGCGATGCCCAAATTCGCGAATCGGCTGCTTCCCTGGGTGGCAGCAACACGGATGCTTCGGGCAATATCCCGGGCACCAACCAAAATGAAACGGTCGTAACCGGCCCGACGACCAGCATCGTATACGAAAATGACCGCTTCAACTACGGGGTAGTGGACGAAGGTGAAATCGTAAAACATGCCTATAAATTCAAAAATACCGGTTCCGAGCCATTAGTCATCAGCAACTGTAAAGGTTCCTGCGGGTGCACGGTACCAACGTGGCCGAAAGAGCCGATCCCACCCGGTGGCGAAGGTGAAATCAAAGTAGAATTCAATTCGAAAGGCAAACCGGGCGCTCAAAGCAAAAAAGTAACCGTAACGGCCAACACCGTTCCAACTGAAACCTTTCTGGAAATCTCCGGCGAAGTGCGCAGCAAAGAACAACCGGCCGCAAAAAGCGCTACAGGTCATTAATTTGCATTTCCTGATACAGAGAGCCTTGTCAGCATAACCGCTGGCAAGGCTCTTTTTTATGCGCCTGCCGCAAAAAGTAACGGTTATTGCGCCAGAATCACCGTATTTTTGCCGCCTAAAATTCATACCAGCCCCAACGGGGCGACATCATTACGATCGGGCACCGCCCGATCGATCATCAGATCGCATGACCATCCAGCAAAACATCTCCCTGCTTCCTTACAACACCTTCGGACTCGACGTACAGGCGGCCCACTTTGCCGAAATAACCAATACGGCAGATGTGATAACCGCTTTAGAAACCGGGATCCAACCGATCCTGATCCTGGGTGGTGGCAGCAACATGCTGTTCACCCGCGATGTGCCCGGACTGGTGTTGCACAACAAGATGCAGCGAATCGAAGTAGTACGCGAGGCAGCAAATGAAGTCTGGGTACAGGCAGAAGGCGGTGTAGGCTGGCATGATCTGGTGCTATGGGCGGTGGCGCACGATTTCGGCGGACTGGAAAACCTGAGTTTGATTCCTGGTACAGTCGGCGCGGCACCCGTGCAAAACATCGGCGCGTACGGCGTTGAATTAAAAGACATGCTAGTGGAATTGTCGGCCATCGATCTGCAGACGGGTGAAAGCCGCGTGTTCGATCGTCAGCAATGTGCATTTAGTTACCGCGACAGTTTTTTTAAACGGCCCGAAAATCGCGGGCGTTTTTTTATCACCAGCGTCGTTTTTGTTTTGACCAAAACGGAACATGCGATCCATATTTCCTACGGCGATATCCAGCGGACTTTGGAAAGCAACGGCGTACCCACACCTACGATCGCCGACATCAGCCGGGCAGTGGTACAGATCCGCAGCAGTAAACTGCCCGACCCGGCCGTAATCGGCAATTGCGGCAGTTTTTTCAAAAACCCGGAAACCGATCGTACGGTACTGGAAAAGATTCAGGTCACCCATCCCCATGCGCCACACTACGATTTACCGGATGGACGGGTAAAAATCCCAGCGGGCTGGCTGATCGAGCAGGCGGGCTGGAAAGGCAAACGCGTGGGCAATACCGGGTCTTACGAAAAACAGGCGCTGGTGCTGGTCAATTATGGGGGCGCGACCGGCGAAGAAGTCAGAAATCTGGCGTACGCTATTATTGATTCAGTGGAGCAACTGTTTGGCGTGCGACTGGAGGCCGAGGTGAATATTGTGTAGAACTAAAAAAGCCCTCCAGTCTTTTCGACTGGAGGGCTTAACATAACCATGAAAACAATTAACCAATCAATTTTTATCTCTTCCTGACTACCCAATGGGAAAACTGTGCCAAAAAGTGCTAAAATCCTGATTATTTTTTTCCAGGCTTGTTAAATATTAATCCGCCCGTTGTTCTTCGTTGTCCAACAAATCTTCATCCATCAGGCCCTGTAGACGGGCTGTTTCAGCATAGCCGTGTAATTGTATGGGCGTTTGTTTCTTTTGCATACGAATATTGAGCATTTCCACAAAAAGGGAGAAGAATATAGCGAAATACAGATACCCTTTGGGAACAGCCTGATCCAGAAAATGCCCCTGGTGCGCCGCTTCCGCAATCAGCGCCGTGCCGATCAGAATCAGGAATGCGAGCCCTAACATTTGCACCGTTGGGTGATCGTTGACGAATTTGCTGACCGGGCCGGAGAAAAACATCATCACGCCCATGGATAATACCACGGCCAGGATCATAATCGTCAGGTCTTTGGTCATGCCGACGGCAGTGAGAATCGAGTCGAACGAAAACACCAGGTTGACCAGCGCGATCTGGATGATGATCTGATTGAGGGTAGCCCGGCCAGTGCCGACTTTGGGGCCGCCTTCCGCGCCGCCACCTTCGAGCTTATGGTGAATCTCGGACGTTGCTTTATACAACAGAAAAAGACCGCCGAACAGCAGAATCAGCCCTTGTCCACTGACAAATGGCATTCCGTGCTCCCCCGCAGTTTCATGGATCTCCAACCAGGGCAACGGCACATAAAAGAGCGGCTTTGTGAGGCTCATCACCCAGGTAATGCCAAAAAGCAGGATGATACGCAAGCCCAAAGCGAGCAACAACCCGATATTTCGGGCTCTGGGCTGGTCCTTGGGCGGCAGTTTGGCCGAGATAATGGATAGGAAAATGATATTATCTACCCCTAAAACGATTTCCAGAAAGGTCAGCATAAGCAGACTCGTCCACACTGCACTGGAAGTAAAATCGGGAAAGGCAAAAAGATACATGGCGCTTTTGACTATTGTTTTGATATACTAAAAGAAGCGCAAGAATACGACAATTCTCCAGTATAAAGTCGGGTAGCCACGGTTGTCGAATAAGTCGAATCGTAGTAGCCGCGACATTTCAGTGATTTAACGGGCGCATAAACATCCAATTTCAGCAGATTTACGTAATTTTGGGGGAACAAATAAATAATAAAAACATGAAAAAATTATCTCTACTCCTGATGGTGTGCAGCAGCGCACTCGCGCTTTCAGCCCAGACCCTCGCCAAAAAGTACGTGCTGATCGAGCACTTCACCAATAGCAGGTGTTCTACTTGCGCCAGCAAAAACCCCGGGTTTTACAACCTGATCAACGATTATCCGGAAGATATTCACCACATTTCAATCCATCCATCCGTTCCTTACAATACGTGCATTTTTTACCTCGCCAATCCTTCGGAAAACAACGCCCGCACCTCTTTCTACAGCGTCAGCGGCACGCCGCAAATAGCCCTGAACGGCACCCTCAACCCAACCAGCGGACCCTTGCTATCCGTACCGGTATTGAATTCGTATTTAAATCAAACCAGCCCGGTGGCCATTGAAGTAACCGAAACCGGCACAACGGAGCGGGTAGCCACGATAAAAGTGCGCAGTATCGCGGATGTACCAGCCGGCAATTATAAGATTTATGCTGCCGTAGTTGAGAAGACGATCAACTACAACGCGCCCAACGGAGAAACGGTCCACCATGATGTGTTCCGCAAAATGCTGCCTGGTATCGATGGACAGTCGATTGTGCCGGCAGCAGCGGGACAATCCATCACGACTACTTTCAATTATTCCCTGGGTACACTCAGTGCGACGCAGACGTATGTAGTTGCATTTCTACAAAATACGCTGACGAAAGAAATTTTGAACAGCGGGACGCGCTTCGACCCATTGTTCACCGCCGCTAAGGAGGCCACGCCCCAGCAAATTACCCTGCAGCCCAACCCGGCACAGGATGTCGCGGTCGCGCAATTGGGCGACGACCAGGCCGAATCGGTGGAAGTATTTTCCATGAGCGGGTTACGCGTCAGCAATACTTTTACCGCAGAGCAAAACACGGTGACCTTGCCGACTGCGACGTTAGCGGCTGGGATTTATTTTGTCAAAATTCAAGGCAAAAATGGCGTATATGTGGCTAAATTAGCCAAACTGTAAGTACATTTACCGGTTCTAAACCTATACCATGCAGCGGGCATTGATTTTTTAGCGAAATCAATGCCCGCTTTGTTATTACCTTGCGAACTGGTACACCTTACAACAACGATGCCGCGAAACGACATACTCGACGATTTTGATTTTGACGAAAACCCCTTTCTGGAAGATGCCGGAGACGGTGAAGTAGTCGCCAAATTCTACTCTGCTATGGAAGCGGAACTGGCGGCGGCCCGGCTGCGCAGCGAAGGCATTCCGTGCTTCCTTGCCAACAGCATGTCGCAGTCTATCCTGACCAATCTGCAACTGCTGGTGCGGTTGCACGTCCGTCCGCAGGATTTTGACCATGCCCGGGTAATCCTGGCCGAAGCGGCGGTGGATACGGAATTGCCCATTGCCGATAAATCTACCGACCGGCTGATTATTATCTTTTTAACGGCGTTGATCTTGCTGATCATGGTTTTGCTGCTGGTGCAGTCGATGGGTGGGAGTCTGTAAGGAACGGGGTCAAATGGGGATATTATTTCGACATCGTTCCTAACTGAAAAAACTTGTCATTTATCCATCTACCTGCTACCTTCGCCCCCTGACCATTAGCCCGGTCGTCCTATCCAATGCGGAGTATAAAATTTATTCTCTCCCTCGCCACCACCATCGGTTTAGTCTGGGCCCTGCAAACGCAACTTTCTGTTAAAGACAAGGCACTACCCCCGCTCGGCCCTTTTTTCAATCCGTTTACCGGTTTTTGGAGGAATGCCGAACCAAGCAAGGGTTTCACCCCCCAAGACCTGAATTTACCCGGCCTGAGCGGCAAGGTACAGGTGGTATACGATGACCTGCTGGTGCCGCACATTTTTGCAGACAACAATGAAGATGCGGCCCGGGTACAAGGGTACGTCACCGCCAGCCAGCGGCTTTGGCAAATGGATATCACCACCCGCAAAGCCTCCGGGCGGCTCTCCGAAGTACTGGGCGACCGCACGCTGGGCATCGACCGGCTCACCCGGCGACGCGGCATGGTGTACGCTGCCGAAAATGACTTGAAAGGCTGGCAAACTTCGCCCGAAACGGTCCGTTTACTGGATGCCTATACGGCAGGCGTTAATGCGTATGTCGACCAATTGACTCCCGCCGATTATCCCATCGAATTCAAATTACTGAATTATACGCCTGAGCCTTGGACCTCGCTTAAAACCGCGCTGGTGGTAGAGAGTATGGCCGAGAACCTGGCTTCTTACGGCGATGACTTGCCGGCGACCAATGCCCTGCAATTGTTTGGCCGTGACACCTTTGCGATGTTGTATCCGGAATGGAATCCCAAACAGCGCCCGATCATTCCCGATACCGGTCAGTGGAAAGGCATTGTCCCCAACTTGCCGGCCCGGAAAACCGGCGCCATCCTCACAGGTATGCAATTGCCCGAACACCCGGCCATGCCTGCACTGGCCGATCCCGACCCCTACCTGAAAGGCAGCAACAACTGGGCTGTCAACGGCACCCGCACGCAATCTAAAAACGCCATCCTGGCCAATGATCCGCACCTCAATCTGACCCTGCCTTCGATCTGGTACCAAGTGCAGATCCATACGCCCCAACAAAACTGTTACGGCGTATCGTTGCCGGGTCTGCCGGGCGTAGTGATTGGGTTTAATGATGATATCGCCTGGGGCATGACCAATGTGAGCCACGATGTATCCGACTGGTATAAACTGCAATGGACCGACGCGACGCATACCGCTTATCAATACGATGGGCAGCCGCGCAAAGCGGACTTGCGTATCGAGGAAATCAAGATCAAAAACAAACCTACGCTGCTGGATACGGTGCGCTATACGGTCTGGGGACCGGTCGTATTCGACTACGATCCGGCCAGTGAACTGCGCGAGTGCGCCCTGCGCTGGATAACCCACGATATACCGGAGCACAATGAACTCAGCCTTTTTCTGTCGTTGAACGGCGGCAAAAACTACGCGGATTACAAGATTGCTATGAGCGGATTCGATTGTCCCGCCCAGAATTTTGTGTTTGCCACCCGTTCCGGCGATATTGCGATACAGGTGCAGGGGCGTTATCCCGTGCGTACACCCGAGCAAGGCCGGTTTATCCAGGACGGCAGCCACAGCGAAAATGCCTGGCACGGCTTCATCCCGCAAGACCAAGTGCCTTCGATGAAAAATCCGGGCCGGGGTTTCGTCTTTTCCGCCAATCAGCACTCTACTCCACCCTCTTATCCCTACTATTACCTCGGTGATTTTGAGGACTACCGCGGCCGCCACCTATACGATCGGCTGGATGCGCTGCACGATGCCACGATAGACAGCATTAAAACGATGCAACTGGATAATTTCAGCCTGCGCGCCGCCGAGGCATTGCCGCTAATGCTGCGATTGCTCGACCGCTCCAAACTGGATGCTGACGGGCGGCAGATCGCCGACAATCTCGCAGCCTGGAATTACCGCTACGACGCCGGTCAAACTACGCCGCCCTATTACGAGGTATGGTACGATTCCTGTTACCAGCACACCTGGGATGAAATGTTCACCATTCAGAAAACCCGGCCCGTGTTATTCCCGGAATCCTGGCGTTTTATCGAATTGCTGGAAAAGGATACCAACAACATTTTTTTTGATGATAAAAGAACCCCGCAGCGCGAAACGGCCCGCGATATTGTGCAGGCTTCTTTCCAGGGCATGCAGCATTATTTTACCGCAAATCCACAACAACGCGTCGCCTGGGGGCCTTACCGGGGCTTCGCACTCCGACACTTGGCCCTGATCGACGGTTTTAGCCGTCTGGATCTGAGCAGCATCGTCGGCGGACAAAAATCCACCTTAAATGCCATCAGTCGCACCAACGGTCCGTCGTGGCGGATGATCGTGGAACTGGGTGATAAAATCCATGCACTGGGCGTTTATCCGGGCGGCCAGTCGGGCAATCCCGGCAGTCCTTATTACGATAATATGGTCAATACCTGGGCGAAAGGCGAATACTACGAATTGCTGTTGCTCTCTAAACCCGATGAAGCCCCGGCGCGGACCCTGGCGCAACAAACCTTCAACCCCGGTAAATAATTCTGCTGCTTTAAACTGTTTGATTGTATGAAAAACACCTTATATCCTACGCTTTTTGTGCTTATTGTTGGTGCATTGGGCTATTTTGGGCTGCCATGGTGGTGGCTGGTAGCCGTCGCCGCCGTCGCCGGCCTGTTGTTTCCGATCAGTGCCGGCAAAGGTTTTGCAGTAGGAACTGCGATGGGCACCTTATTGTGGTACAGCATGGCGATGTTGTTGAACATGGCGAACGGCGGTGCCTTGGCTGGCAAAGTAAGCCAGATTTTTCTGGGATACCCGCCGCTGGTTATCACCAGTTTGCTGGGCGGATTACTGGGCGGATTCGGGATGTTGACCGGATGTTTGGCCCGGGAATTGTTCAAAAAGTAAGATTTAAGTTGTTTTGGTCTTTGATCCGACGATTTTTTATTACATAAAAAGACCAAGTGACGAAAAGAGTCCTACTTTTGAGCCAACAATCAGTGCACGGGTCACAATGCCCGTTTTTCAAGTATATGCATTCTTCTTGCCTCCCTCCCGCGGGGCATTTCAATACCAGTTTTAATCCAAGCAATTTTGAAGTATGGCGAAACCGGCAGTGTGCTTAACCACCTGCCGGTTTTTGTATTTTTGCACTAAAAAGCATGGCTAAAGAAAAAAGACAGGTAGAAACACCGGTAACCGGACTTGCCAAAGCGGTTAAGTCAAAGCCCAAACCAACCGTGCGCCTGTCGCCCAAACTCAAGGCGAAAGCAGTCGTCATTCAACAAATCCTCGATGATCTGTACCCTGAAACGCCCATTCCGCTGCAGCACACCGATGCATTTACGTTGCTGATCAGCGTGTTGCTTTCCGCCCAATGCACCGACGAGCGGGTCAATAAAACCACGCCCTATCTTTTTGCCGTCGCCGATACGCCACAGGCGATGCGCCTGGTAGCCGTGGAGACAATCCGGGAGATTATCAAACCGTGCGGTTTATCGGGCACCAAATCGAAGGCCATTCAAACTTTATCGGCCATGATCGTGGAGGAACACGGCGGACAGGTGCCGGAAAGTTTTGAAGCGTTGGAGCGATTGCCCGGGGTGGGCCATAAAACGGCTTCCGTCGTCATGTCGCAGTGGTTCAAACATCCGGCCTTCCCGGTGGACACCCATATTTTTCGGCTGGCGGCCCGCTGGGGATTGAGCGACGGCAAAAATGTGGAAAAAACCGAGCGCGATTTGAAAGCCATTTTTCCAAAAGCGCACTGGAACAAACTGCACCTGCAAATTATCTTTTTCGGCCGGCAATACTGTATGGCCCGCGGGCACCATCCGGAAGTATGCCCGATTTGCTCGCTTTATGGCGCACAACTATGACGATTATTTGCAGCGCCTTCTGGCCGCGCCGACTATTTTACGGGAAAATTCAATCTCCGGCTTAATAGATTGATTTTCAGGCTTTTCCAGACTTTCTTTCAACAGGTGTTCGGCCTGGTCGAAATTACCCTGACTAATGGCCAGTTCAATATTAAATTGATGTTCATATTGAAAGTGCTCAAATGCGGCAACATGTGCATCTTTGGGCCGGAAAAAAAGATAGGCGGCAGCCAGCATCAAGCCCACCAGCGTACCCATCATACCGGTAAATAGCAGCGATTTGAAACCAAAACCGCCTTTGTGCAGGCGCAAGGTGGCATAGTCCCGGTGCAAATCGTGATTTTCGGTACGCAAAGTCTGATTTTGGGTAGTCGCTTCGCCCAGGGCATGCTCCAGGGCAGCGATGCGCCGGTTAAATTTGTCCAAGGCGTCGTCCTTTGGCGGGTTGGTTTCCATGTTTGAGCAGGTGTTTTTACGCAACAAAAGTAACTGAAAAAAAATGAAAATTGATATTCTTGCGGTCGGTATTCATCCTGACGACGTTGAATTGAGCGCTTCGGGCACGCTGTTGCACCACGCCGCATTGGGCTATACTTTTGGCATGCTCGATCTGAGTCGCGGCGAACTGGGTACCCGCGGCACCCCCGAAATCCGGGCAGCAGAAGCGAAAGAAGCGGCCCGTATCCTGGGTGCCCAATTCCGCGAAGGGCTGGACATTCCCGATGGATTGTTTGTGCATAGTCAGGAGAACTGGCTGAAGATCATCCGCGTTATTCGCCAGTACCGGCCCGAAATTGTGCTGTGCAACGCGCCGGAAGATCGCCATCCCGATCATGGACGAGCGTCGAAACTGGTAGCGGATGCGTGTTTTTATGCCGGTTTGGAAAAGATAGCCACGACCGATGCTAGCGGCAATGCACAGGAGAAGTGGCGGCCCAAGGCGGTATACCATTATATTCAGGATCAACAACTTACGCCCGACCTGGTCGTCGATATTACGGAGTGGTTCCCGAAGAAAATGGAGGCAATGCTGGCGTTTAAATCGCAGTTTTATACGCCGGATGGCGCAGCGCCCAACACGCCCATTTCCGGCAAGGACTTCCTGGATTTCATGGAAGGCAAAGCACGGATATTCGGCCGGCCAATCCTGGCACAATACGCCGAAGGGTTTAAAGTAGCGCGTACGCCCGGGGTGCACAATTTAATGGAACTGCTATAAATCGCTATTTTACCCAAGCCATTTCTGCATACATCATTTCAAACGCTCAATTGTATACACCATGCAAAGAAGAAAATTCGTCAAAACCGCTGCACTCGTCCCCGTGCTCGCTGCTGCCAGCCAGGTGGTTGCAGCGCCGGAACACCTCACCCATACGCTGGCGCAAAAAGAAGTGTATGAGTGGCGCGCGTATAATTTTAATTTTAATTCGCCGGTGGGCGTTTTTGAATCGTACCTGAAAACGGCCCTCGTTCCAGCCCTGAACCGGTTGGGGGTGAAAACAGTGGGTGTATTCCGGGAACTGGGAAAATCGGATCCATCCACCATTCATGTGCTGATTCCCTACCCCTCTTTTACCGTTTATGCTGCTGCGGCCGAAAGCCTGCTTAACGATGCCGATTACCAGAAAAATGCCGCCGCTTTCTTGGCGCTCCCGCCTGATCCGATCCCTCAGTTGCGGATGGATAGCTGGCTGATGACGGCTTTTACCGGTATGCCCCAACTGATCGTGCCAAAAACCGGGTCGCGCCTGTTTGAATTGCGCAGTTACGAAGGCTATAACGACGATGCCGTGCGCCGGAAAGTGCAGATGTTCAATTTGGCTGAATTCCCTATTTTCGATCGCACTGGTCTGCATTCCGTCTTTTTTGGCGAAGTGATCGCGGGTAAAGATCTGCCTCGCTTAACGTATCTGCTGGCGTTTGCTGATATGGACGAGCGCGACAAAAACTGGGCGGCTTTTCTCGCCGATGCGGATTGGAAAACCCTGGTAAAAGACCCGAAATATGCGAATAGTGTCTCCAAAATAAACAAGACGTTTTTAGTGCCGGTCGATTATTCGCAATTAGGATAAACGCGGGTTACGATGCGTTTAATAACGGTGTCAGGGCTACTATTCCGACGTTTAGGAAGAATGGTCCATTGTTGCACCTGACATTGCGTAGGAAACACGCCCGATATTGTCTATAATATCGGGCGTGGCCTGCGTTGTTCATGGTCAGCGATCAGGCTTACAAAGCGCTGATCGTTGGATTTTCATATCCATGTCAAGTATTTTGATTCATGTATTTAAAAGTTGAAGCCAAAGTGAAGCCCTGGCTCGCCGAAAAAGAATTTTGACCATTTTTCGTCAAGTTGTTTAAAAGATTCAGGCATTGGGGTATGGTAAGGACGATGCGTGATCGCGATAGATGGCTCTATAAAAAACCTGTCTTTAAATAGTTTGAAATGATAACCTGCTCTGTAAGTATTGAAAATCTGAAAACCATTGTCAATCTTCTTGCCGTTATTACCAACAAACGACTGCCAGGCATTCATAACGTGAACGCCCGTGTATAAACCTTTCCACCAAAAGCGTTGATAAGCAAGCGCAAACCCATACTCTCTGATGTATCCCGGAAACTTCTCTGCTGGTGCTTCAAAGGATTCACCAAAGGGTATTCCTAAAGACCAGGCATACTTCCAGGTTTTAAGTTCTAATGATACTGCATCTTTAGGGCTTAGTCTGTAACCCAAGTTGAGTTGTCCAAAATCAGGCGAATTTTTATCAGAAAATAAATTGGAAAACACAAAAAGCGTACTGCCCACGAAAAACTTTCTGTAAGTGGTATCTTGTTTAGCGTATTGTGCTTTAAGTTGTATTGAGCTAGCCAACAGGATCGCTAAAACAACGATTGAAAACTTCTTTTGCATGCTTTTGCTTTTTAATTAATTGATGCCGCAAAAGTACAGGCACGGTAATGGCACGACGTTCACTTAAGTTAATAAAGGCGCAGGGCTTGTTTTTTTTTTCCGTTATTCTTGTCCGCAACCTGCTTAATGATTGTGGTTGAATGCCCAAATAGCTTGCTAATTGATGTTGCGGAACACGCTGTAATAAATCCGGTCTGTTTTGCAGCAGGTTTAAATACCGCTGTTCGGGAGATGAAATTTTAAATTCATCAAATGAGATCTGGTTTTTAGCCAAAAGTTGTTCCGAAAGAATTCGGCAAAGTGTCTCAAATTTTGGGAATTTTTCAAAAACCGCCGTCTCCATATCACAATTTGAAACCGTAATAATTGAATCTTCAACACACGAAATAAAATATTCAGAGGGTTGTTTAAGAATAACGCAATTAGGAGTAACGCCTTCCATTTCAGTATAAAATGCCGTTGTTTTTTCTTCTCCGTCAACAATATAAAAAATCCTAAGGCATCCTTTTAAAACGAAATAGCCTTCAAGAGAAGTTTGCCCTTCCTTGAGCAAAATAGTACCCTTTTTAAAAGTGCGAAATATGTTCAACGAAAGCATAACCCGCTTTTCATCTTCCGAGAGCGGAACGTATTGGGTAATGAAATCAAAAAGTATATTTTCCATTAATTTGTTGCTGTGTTAGATGCTTGATGCTGTCATTGACGAATGTTTTGTCTACTTGCCCGTAAGGTCTTTAGTTCAATATAAACAAGTCCACCTATTATTAAAATCCTTCTAATACTGCGAGGGTAAATCTACTCCCACAGCATTGGAAGCAACACAAAATTAGGATTTTATTTGGTATGTTGCAGGTTTTAAAACTTGAATCTGCCACTTGTTTCAAACTCCCTCATCATTCAACGGAATTTTTCCCGCTGCCAAGCATTTTGGTCTTATGACCTACGGCATGCAAAGAGCCGGAAGCATACCAGAGGTCGTCTGCCGCTGTAGTAGTGGCATAACTTCCATTTGTTAAAAAATTATAATTATCCTATTTTAACACATTACGATACGGATATACTGTGAAAAGCATAATATATTGCGGCGTTTTACCTAACATCCTATTTATCTCTGTACGACAATCCTATGCCTGGCATAGATTATATTGTCGTGTGCCTGGTTGCGCAGAAAAGCAAAAAAGCATAGGAAATTTTAGTTTTACATCCTAAGTACTTGGTGTCACTGCTGCTATCAGATAATTTACGAACCAGCATTTTTGTGTATTGGCGGCCAAGCCGCTGCAACACAATCAGTTAAGAATAGCCTCCAGCACCATTCCTTATCACCTCTTTATTTATTTAAAAAAAACAAGACGATGGAACAGGCAAAAACACGACAGCAGATCGCCTATGAGTATGGTATCTGCGTCCGCACGCTCAATCGCTGGTTTGTAAAGGCTCAACTGGCAATCCCGAATCGCGAGATTCTCCCTCCTTATCTGGTACGAAAAGTGTACGAGCGTTTTGGGTGTCCCAAATTGTCCGATTGAGGTAGTTAAATGTTGAAGAAGTACGATTTATGTATTAGGTGAAAAATTAAAGTGTAGTGACCTTTGCAACGGATGCATCCACTCTTTCCATTCACCGTTTAAATTACTTCAACATGAAACGAATCTTCTTATGTGCTGCTATCTGGACATGCGCCACTATTGCCTCACAAGCTCAATGGAATCCGCCGGGTGCTGTTCCAACGGATCCGATTAACCGTCCGGGTACCGTCACCATCGGGCCACTAGGGGCGCCTACTGGTACCCTGTTCGACGTGCAGGGTGGTCAGATCGGCCAGATACAGACAGGTGCATTTGGGCAGTTTGCTCCAGGCAACAAATGGCTGGGCTTAGGGAACGCGGGGTTTAGCGGTTTCCTCACCGATGTGTATGGCCTGGGTATGGCTTCTGATGGCTTTGGTGGCTATTACAACTTGGTCAAGGAACCCAGCCTCGATGGCTCAGGTGCCAAAACTATCAATCTTATCGCCGGTTTTGGCGCCCAAACAGATGCACAAACTGCGCCGCAGCGTTTTGTAATTCGCAACATTATCCAGCCGAATGGTGGCGCGGGCACCTTTAAAAATTTGTTAATCGCCAATCCAATTGGTAGTGTTGGGATCAATTCAGACCCGCTGTCTACCTTTTTTGTAGATGCGACCCAGTCTGGTTCCGCGTTCAAGAATATTACCATTTTGAATGGTGGCTCTTTCTTACCCAGCCCAGGCTCGCCCGTCCCGAATCCTACTTTCACGGCTATCGGACAGGAAGGTAATTCGACTATCAATGATAATATACAGGGTTTTCGCACCCAAATTTCCGGTGCAAGCGCGGTTAACCTACAGGTAATTAGTCCAATAGCGTCCACTACCACTAATCTTGAGCGGGCGGAACTCTCCTGGCAAGACTTGGCGTCTCCTCCGCTGGCACTGACGGCTAACACGCCAAACGCAGCGTCAGTAGTCCCGTTTGCTGCGTTCGATAAATTTATAATCGCCTGCCGCAACAGCAACAATAACCCTGCGGCACTGGGTGCCCGATTGCCGGTAATGACCTTCCAGGCCAATGCCCGGGTCGGTATCAATACCATTACCCCCATTTCATTGAATGGTCTTACGCAGGTTAATCTGGATGTAGCAGGTGCCATACGTTCAACCGCCGGGCTGATTATTTCTGATGCACGATTCAAGAAAAACGTTGTGACCGTGGATGGTGCGATGGCGATGATTCGGCAGATGCGCGGTACTACCTATGAATTCCGCCAGGAGGAGTTCCCGGAGCGCAACCTGCCCGGTGGCCGCAATTATGGCTTTATCGCCCAGGAACTGACCAAAGTAATGCCGGAGGCCGCGCAAAAATCGGATGATGGCTATTATGCCATCAACTATATTGCCTTGATTCCGGTGTTGGTAGAAGGCATGAAGGAGCAAGATAAAGTCATTACTAATCAGGCAGCGCAACTCGACGAACTAAGCCGGCAACTGGAAGCCCTGCGGGCAACAGTACAGGAAACGCAAAACAGCCTGGAACGGGATCGCCCGGCCAGTAATTCCAACAACTTCCGACTGGAGCAAAACACGCCGAATCCTTTTAAAAATGAAACCGTCATTCGTTTCTCCATGCCGGAAAACACGGCAAACGCCAGCATTAATGTCTATGATTTAAATGGAAAAATGCTGAAATCGTACCGTATTTCCGGCACCGAAGGCAGTGTTTCTATCAATAGCGGTGATCTGAGCGCAGGCATTTATTTGTATGATCTGCTGGTCAACGGCCAGCAACTGGCCCAACGGAAAATGATTCTGACCCGATAAATCTGGTAAAGGCTTTTTTTGTCGTTAATTGTGCACAAATAGAATCAGGCACCATTTTCCCATTCCCAAATTCGGGTGGGGAGATGGTGCTTGGTTCGTTTGCCTCATTTGCCACCTTTATACCGTCTCTTACGCAAAATAATTGGATCATGGATCGCCGAAAATTTATTCATTACACGGCCCTTGTTACCGCCGCTGTTTCAACTTTGCCATTTACCGGGTGCGAGAACGCCGGCACCAGCCAGGGCAACACGCATGCGCAACCTGAACTAGCCCCAACCAAGTTTGAACTCGACGAGCTAAGCATCGCCGACCTGCAACAGCAAATGGAGCAGGGCAAACGGACGGCGCGGCAAATCGCAGGATTGTATCTCGCCCGCATCGAAGCCATTGACAAAAAAGGGCCTGCGATTAATGCCGTGATCGAACTTAACCCCGATGCTTTAACGATGGCTGACGCAATGGATCAAGAGCGAAAAACTGGAACCGTGCGCGGTCCACTGCACGGCATCCCTATCTTATTAAAAGACAATATTGACACCGGCGACCAAATGATGACCACCGCTGGTTCCATTGCCCTCGAAGGCCATCACGCCGCGCAGGATGCATTCGTCGTGAAAAAACTGCGGGAGGCAGGCGCCGTCATTTTGGGCAAAACAAATTTGAGCGAATGGGCCAATTTTCGGTCCACCCAATCGTCCAGTGGTTGGAGCAGTCGCGGCGGACAAACCAAAAATCCCTGTATTTTGGAGCGCAACCCACAAGGTTCCAGTTCAGGTTCGGGCGCGGCTGTTGCAGCCAATCTTTGCGCCGTAGCGGTTGGTACCGAAACGGACGGCTCGGTCATCGCGCCCGCATCGGTTTGCGGCATTGTCGGCCTGAAACCAACGGTCGGATTGATAAGCCGAAGCGGGATTATCCCGATCTCCGCTTCACAGGACACTGCAGGTCCAATGGCCCGAACCGTGCACGATACCACGATTTTGCTTGCAGCCATGACGGGAGCGGATAAAACGGACCCGGCAAGTGTTGCCAGCACCGGCAAAGTCTCTGCGGACTATACGGCTTTTTTGGATAAAAACGCCCTCCAAGGCAAACGAATTGGCGTCGAAAAATCGCATTTCAAGGGCAATACAGACGTGGTTGCGCTTTTTAAAAATGCCCTTGACGCGCTTCAAAAAGCCGGCGCAACCCTGGTCGAGATCGAACTTCTCCATGAGATCACGCCGCTCGGCGATGCCGAATTTGAATTGATGCAATTCGAGTTTAAGGACGGCCTCAACCGTTACCTCGCCACGGCAAATGCCCCCGTGAAATCGCTGACAGAACTCATCCGTTTCAACAAAGCGAACGAGCCGCGGGCCATGCCTTATTTCAAACAGGAAATTCTGGAATTATCGGAGCAAAAAGGCCCCCTGACCGATGCGCGCTATCTTGAATTGTACAAAAAGACCCATTCCTCACGGACAATCATCGATGGCTTGCTTCAAAAAAACCAGCTCGATGCCATTGTCGGCGTCACTGCCGGCCCAACCAATTTGACTGACCTCATCAATGGAGATTGCTACCCGACCAATAGTTTCTATTTTGGTCAGGCTGCCGCGATGGCTGGATACCCCAGTTTGACCGTACCGATGGGCCGTGTCCACAATTTGCCGATCGGGCTTTCTTTTATTGGCGGCGCTTGGCAAGATGGGCAGGTCCTGGGGCTTGGGTATGCTTTTGAGCAGGTCACAAATTGGCGGGTAGCGCCCGGTTTTTTGTAATGGGCAGCGCGGCTATTTGTAGCCACGCCAGGTATGCTATCCTTACCCCATAAAACCCAAGCCCAGCGCCGCAGCAGTGTCTTTGACCTGCTGCCAACGTACAGCACAATAGCGGGTACGAAGTACAAAAACGAAGTGTCGGACAAGTATTGAGTTGGAAAAACTTGTCCGAAATTCCTTTGTAATGGCATGATTTTACAGAAAATGCTTGAAATACGGAGGGAGTAAAACGATTTCGGATTTAAGATTTTGGCGCGTGTATTCCAAAAATACTGAGGAGGTGTTGATTGCCCCCAATCGCTATGGAGCATGAGAAAGTCAAAATTGTTATGAGTAGTCTGATTTTTGTTGTCATTTTAAAATAGATTTTATGCTAAAAAAGTCGATGAGTAATCTTGCTATTTTTTTACCTTTGCAAATTAGAAGTTAAATATCTAAATTGCAAAATAATGATAAACAGGCAGTTAGGAACGAAGATTAGCGACGCGGCTGAAAAAATGCCCATCATCGCCGTAACGGGACCCCGACAAAGTGGTAAATCCACGTTGATTCAGCAGCTTTTTCCGAATCATACTTACCTCAATTTAGAAGACATTGAGCTTCGGAAATTTGCTTTATCCGACCCCAAAGGCTTCCTGCTGTATGCGGGCAAAAAAACGATTATTGACGAAGTACAATACGCACCCGACTTGCTTTCCTACATTCAGGTGATTACCGACCGTGAAAAAATAGCGGGTCAGTTTGTCATTTCTGGTTCGCAAAACCTCTTACTCATGGGCAGCATCGCCCAAAGTTTGGCTGGGCGGGTCGCTATTTTCAATTTATTGCCGTTTTCGTTGGAAGAAATCCGCCAAACCGATTTTGCTTTGCCGACCTACGAAGATTATATCCTCAAAGGTTTCTACCCACGTATCTATGACCTCGACCTCAATCCAA